>JASFGM010000425.1:0-3950 GCA_050123755.1 Desulfobacterales bacterium | reverse complement strand
CTGCATACCTTGCCAGGGTGGATAGACGGCACTGCTCCTGGGAAGGATGGCTCGTGTGATCTTGATCAGTGTCGCAAGCCTTTTCAGACCTCCTGGGCGGAACAGGCGGAACTTTTCTCCGGTCACTTCACTGACAATTTCCACCAAGCCGCGGGCGCTGATTTGATCCCCGGCGATGCGCAGGAATCTTGGAGTAGAAGAGTCGAGCGCCGCGGCTGCGGTGAATTCAGCGCTATCGTCCATGGTCGTAAGGTCCAGCTTCTGATCGGCGTCCTCCCAGCAAACAACGCGCTTCAATTTGAAGAGGATGAACGGCGCCTCGCCGGTCAGCAGATCCGTGAACATGCCGTTGAGGATCGACGTGGCCGCAATCGGGGCTTTGTCGAGACGCCCGTGGAATTCTCGGCGCAGATCAAGATTGCGGTTCGTTCCAGGAGGCAACTTCGTGAAATCGATTGAGTAGTCGGACGGGATGAAGCGGGGCACCCCGGCCTTGACCGCTGCATCGAGCAGCAATGTCTGCGTCTCAACGATTACGTCCCGCAGTCCGCACAGCGCCGAGATGACGCACGACCCCCCCATGCATGCGCCGGTTAACTCAGAAACGCTGTTGAAGTCCACCTCGGCGATCGACGCACCCCGCTTGCGCAACTCCTCGACCTTGTCCGGGTCGCTGTTATGGCGGACGACCGCCCTCACACTGGCGCCCCGTTCGAGAATCGCTCCGGCGATGCGCCCGCCGAGATTACCGGTCGCTCCTGCTAAAACGGTGATTGCGTTATCCATCGGCAAACTCCCTTCTGGGGCGGAGAGTGAATGCAGAGTTATCTCTGTCTGCTGACAGTTTAAGGTTTGCGTTTATCTTTGAGGATATGATTTGAAATCACGATGCGTTGAATTTCAGAGGTGCCCTCATAGATGGTAAATACCCGGGCATCCCGGTAAAAGCGCTCGACCGGATACTCTTTGGTAAAGCCGTATCCGCCATGCATTTGAAGGGCTTTGGCGGCGGTGCGGTTCACCATTTCCGAGGCAAACAGCTTGGCCATTGAAGCCTGGGCCGTGTAGTTCTCACCGCGATCCTTCATCTCGGCAGCGGAAAACGTCAGCAGCCGCGCTGCCTCAATTTCAGTTGCCATGTCGGCGATTATCCAGCGTAACCCTTGAAACTTGGAAATCAGTTGGCCAAACTGCTCCCTTTCCTGCGCGTACCGAACCGCGGCATCAAAGGCCGCCTGGGCAACGCCTACCGATTGGGCGGCAATTCCGATGCGCCCACCGTCAAGACCTGTCATGGCTATCAGGAATCCGTCACCTTCGTTTCCCAATCGATCTTTGACCGGAATGCGGCAATCTTCAAAAATAAGATCCGTGGTGTCGGATGCGCGCAGTCCCATTTTGTTTTCTACGGGACCGACCGTCAATCCAGGGGTTCCTTTTTTTACGATAAAGGCACTAATTCCCCGGTGGCGCATTTTCGCATCGGTTTTTGCGGTTACAATAACAGCCCCGGCATTTTTTCCGGTGGTCGTAAATCTTTTACTGCCATTGAGTATATAGCTGTCGCCGTCAAAAACAGCCTTGGTTGTCTGTCTGGAGGGATCGGAACCCGCATTCGGTTCGGTCAGGGCGAATGCGCCGATGATCTTTCCGGTTGCCAGTTTTGTGAGATGACGCTTTTTCTGATCCTCGGTACCATAACGCAATATACTCTCGCAGACGATTGAATTATGCACCGACATCACCACAGCCGTTGAAGCGCAGGCATAGGCCACCTCAGAAAGCGCCAGGACATAGCTTACGGTGTCTGCACCGGAGCCACCATACTCAGGGGGTACCATCATGCCCATCATCCCCAATTCACCAAGTTTGCTCAAATTGTCGGCCGGAAACTCCTTGGTTTGATCACGTTCCATGGCCTTGGGCGCAAACTCCGCTCTGGCCAGATCCCGGACCATGGATTGAACCATGAGCTGCTCTTCGGTTAGCTTAAAAGACATATCTCCACGTCCTTTTTGGCTTTTGTCTACATGTTACTGGTTTATGGCCGCCGGCGATCGGTACTGGCTTCTGGCAGCTTGGTTGGTGTCAGGTTTCAGTGTTCAGGTGTCAGGGTAATGGAGATAAATCAGAAATTGCTTTCTATGATCTGTGATCTCTTTCTGACACCCGACACCTGACACCTGAAACCTATTTGGGGCCAGAAGCCAGCAGCCAGTTACGGTGCGTAAATTACGACTAACAACTCTGCCGTTTCATCGCTGATGTTTTTTAGATTGTGATGAATAGCAGAGTTGAAATGCAGGGGGTCTCCAGTTTCAAGAATATTTATATGCTCACCGACAGCCACCTCGATTTTGCCCTGCAGAACGTAAACAAATTCTTCGCCCTCGTGATGGTAACCGACACCCTTATGATCCTGATGAGGTTCGACACTCACCAAAAATGCTTTGAGGTGCTTATTTTCAGCACCGGGCGTCAGGGTCGTATAGGCGTAATTTTCCGTTCGCTTGGTATGGGCCTTAATGCGGCTTTCCAGCTGGGATTCCGGCTCCTTGAGAAGCGCACCCGAGTCAATCTCCAGCGCTCTGGAAATTTGCAAAAGCGCCCCGACCGGTGGAATGGCTTTACCGGACTCGATATCTTTTAGATAATCGATGGAAAATCCGGTTTCGTTTGCCAGCCGATCAAGTTTAATTTTTTTGCCGGTTCTGGCTTTTTTGATTTTCTGACCTACCGGCACTCGTTTTCTTGCCTTTCTTCGCGGCATATGTCCTCCCAGATAATAAGTGAACTAAAGTAATAAGTGAACTAAAGTGACTAAAGTTGATGAATTCTGCCCGTCGAGAGCCTCCGGGTCGAACGATCATTTATATAAAAAGATTGAGCGTAACGACCCCTTAAATTTAGGCACTTTAGCTCATTTTAGCTCACTTTAAGCACTTTACATTTTTATTCATACTCGTAGAACCCTTTGCCTGTCTTCCTCCCCAGCCAGCCGGCTTCGACGTATTTGCGCAGCAGGGGGCAGGGACGATACTTGGAATCCTTAAAACCGTCATGCAGTGTTTCCATGACGGCCAGGCAGGTATCCAATCCAATCAGATCGGCCAGCGTCAAAGGACCCATGGGATGATTCATTCCCAATTTCATGACCGTATCAATATCTTCGCGGGTTCCAACGCCGTGATACAGACAATAAACGGCTTCATTGATCATCGGCAGCAGGATCCTGTTGGCAATAAAGCCGGGATAATCATTTGCTTTCGCGGGTGTTTTGCCAAATTTTTCAGCCAGATTCCAGGTGATCTGAAGGGTCTCATCCGACGTGGCAATGCCGGGGATGACTTCTACCAGTTGCATAAGCGGCACCGGGTTCATAAAATGCATCCCAATCACTTTTTCGGGCCGCTTGGTCTGCGCTGCGATCCGACCAATCGGAATTGACGATGTGTTGGTGGCCAGGATAACCTGCTCTCCGCAGATTTCATCCAGATCTTTAAAGATCTGAAATTTTATTTCTTCCTTTTCAATTGCCGCTTCAACGACATAATCTGCCGATTGCATATCCTTCAGACTTACGCATTTTTTAATTTTATCTAGAACGGCACTTTTTTCTTCTTCTGATATTTTTCCTTTTTCGACATTGCGGCTTAAGATCTTGGCTATACTTTCAAAGCCTTTTTCAACAAATTCTGCATTTATGTCATTCATGATGACATCCAAGCCGCTCATCGAGGCAACCTGTGCGATACCGGCGCCCATCTGACCGGCACCGATGATACCCAACGTTTTAATCTCCATCAGTTCCTCCTTATCTCAACTTATTCGGTTTCGGGTGTCAGGTTTCAGGTGCCAGGTGTCAGAAAACATATGACAGAAAACGGAATATGATGATTCTCGCCGTCTTCAGTCTTGTAATCCTGAACACTGACACCTGAAACCCATAA
>JASFGM010000424.1:0-3956 GCA_050123755.1 Desulfobacterales bacterium | reverse complement strand
ACAGTGAAGCAAATCATTCTAGGAACCGCCGGGCATATCGATCATGGCAAGACCAGCCTGATTAAGGCCGTCACCGGTACGGATACGGATCGGTTAAAAGAAGAAAAAGAGCGCGGCATTACCATCGAGCTGGGCTTTGCCGCATTGGATCTGCCCAGCGGGCAGCGTCTGGGTATTGTGGATGTGCCCGGGCACGAAAAATTTGTAAAAAATATGGTGGCCGGCGCCACCGGAATTGATATCGTTGTCATGGTGATCGCGGCCGATGAGGGGGTCATGCCCCAGACCCGTGAGCATATGGAGATATGCACGCTGCTGGGTGTCCGGCACGGCATGGTGGCCGTAACCAAAATTGATATGGTTGATGAAGAGTGGTTGGAGCTGGCCCTTGAAGATATCCGGGATTTTGTCCGGGGAACTTTTTTAGAGGAGGCTCCGATCGCACCGGTTTCTTCAGAAACAAAGCAAGGAATACCCGAATTTATTAAGGCCCTGGATGCCCTCGCCGCCAAAATCCCCGAACGACCTCCGACCGATTTATTCCGCCTGCCGATTGACCGTGTCTTTACGATGAAGGGCTTCGGAACGGTAATCACGGGCACCTTGATTTCCGGCCGGGTTCAGGTGGGCGATACCATCAGGATCTATCCTTCGGAAATCACATCCAAAGTCCGGGGGATTCAGATTCACAACCAAAGTGTCAACGAAGCTAAAGCCGGCATGCGAACTGCCATTAATTTTCAGGGGCTCGAAAAAGCGGCCATTAACCGCGGTGAAGTGTTGTCCAAACAGGGAGCTCTATTGGCGAGTTACATGGTAGACGTTTCTTTGCGCTACCTGGCCAGCAACAAAAAGCCCCTAAAAAATCGAACGCGGGTCCGATTTCATACCGGCACCAGCGAGGTTCTCGGCAATGTCATTTTGCTTGATCGCGATGAACTTCCACCCGGTGACGATACTGTTGTCCAGCTTCGCCTTGACGCACCGGTGTCTCTGGTTAAAGATGATCGTTTTGTCATCCGCAGCTATTCTCCCATATACACGATCGGCGGTGGCGAAGTGCTAAATCCGATTCCCATAAAGCATAAACGCCTCAAACCCGAAACGGTTAACGCCTTAAAAGAACTGGGCGGCCAGGAGCCTGAAGTCATCATTGGGTTTCATACCGAAGCTTCAGGATTCAAAGGGGTTTCCTTTGCACATCTAAAAATAATGAGCAATCTGGCCGACAAACAGCTGGAAAATGCCCTTCAAGGCTTATTGTCAAAGAAGATACTCATACAGGTTGACAAAGAAAATCGAATCTATATTCACCATAGCGGTTTTGAAAAACTAAAAAATGAAACCCGGGGCCAACTTGCCGATTTTCATAGCGCCAATCCCCTCAAACCGGGCATGTCAAAAGAGGAGCTTAAAACCAAGTTTCCGCCTTACCTGACTGCAAAACTCTTTAATTTGACGTTGACCCAGATGATTAAGGAAAATGAAATCGTTCAGGAAGAAAATACGGTACGCCTCGCCTCGCACGCCGTATCCTTAGGCGGCAAACAGGCTGACATCAAAGATAAGATTCTGGATACCTACCGAAAATCAGGGCTGCAACCCCCCTATTTTAAAGAGCTCGCCAAATCGCTGGATGCGGATGCCAAACGGGCCCGGGATGTTCTCATGCACCTGGTCGATGAAGGATCCATCCTAAAGGTGAAAGAAGATCTGTACTTCCATGTCATGGCCATAAATGACTTAAAAAATAAGCTGGTGGGCTTTCTCGAGGCCCGGGGGGAGATCACGACACCGCAGTTTAAAGAAATGACCGGTGTTTCGCGTAAATATGTTATCCCGCTGGCCGAATACTTTGATTCTACAAATGTGACCTTGAGAGTGGGCGATGTCAGAAAGCTGCGCAAGGGATGATATTCAAAGATCAGTTTGATGCTTCTTTTGGGCCTAAATTGGTTTTTTGCTTGACTCACATGGGTGCTTCTCTATAATCTTTGCCTGGAAAAGCAGGTTCTGATCAACTTATTTTTATTCCAGAGGGAATCAAAGACACTGTTTTGGAGGGATTCGGACGGCGCATTTATTACCGGTATAAAATTTTAAAAAGGAGATTGGAAAATGACGACAAGGGATTCAGCAGAAAAAAAGCCTCTCTGGTTGTTAATCGAGGAGAATATCCTTGAGCTCGATTCGCAGGACCTCTCCGGGGAAAACCTGGAAGCATCGATTCAACGGATTGCGGGTCAACTTGACAATGCGGGTTACAATGTTTCGCATCATGGGGGCAATATGCTTCAATTGAGATGGGCAATGAATGAAACCCACAAAGTCGGAAGGCCCCTTATGCAGGATTTCAACACTGCGATCGCCGCACTTACACTGGAGGACGTGGCTGACCCTTATTTTGCAACGGATAAGCTCATCGGCGACATCGGAAAGACGTGGCCAAAACTCAAAAGATCCGAGCGCAGAGCGGATGTGATACGGATTGTCGAGAAGACAAAACTCGATCTGCTGATTGCCAAAGCAAAAGACCTGCCCGACGATGAAGGTATCCGATTACTCATTGAGGAAAAAGTGAATCCCGAAGTGATTACCACCGGGTTGGACATTACCGCGGAGAAGTTGCAACAGGTGAACACCGAGATGGAAAAGGAACACGCTGAGAGGGCAAGAGTAGCCGCGCTGCTCGAGGCGGTAGAGGGCAAGTCCAACGAAGAAAAGGTGAAGCACCTTTTTACGAATAACGTCTCCGAAAAATTGATAATCGAGATGGCGAAAGTTGATCAGGACGTGATCAATGGTGTCAAACAGGCAATGGAAGCGGAGCTAAAGGAAAAGCAAAGGCTGGAAGAAGAGGCGGCCGCAAAGAAAAAGGAAGCAGCTGCAGGACCTTCACTGGAAGAAATTGCGCCGGATGAGATGCTCGAACACATCGAGGCCATTCGCGAAATCATGGAATTCAGCGATAAGGAGAAAGAAATCAGAGTGATGTGCGAGCAGAGTTCCATCCCCAAGGCCCTTGTGGACATTGCCGTTTCGGAGCCTGACAGACTGGATGAGCTCGAAAAAAAGGCGGAGGGATAACAGATATAGTATCGCAAATTATTCCATATATCTCAGGTAATAAACATAGATGTAATGCTGTCAAGAAAGGCCCTGCCCTTTCGTGTTAAGGCGCAGCGGCTTTTCGTGATTTCTAGATAATTGTCTTTTGCAAGGGCGGATGTTACTTTTTTAAATGTCTCCATAAAATCAACGCCAAATTTTTTCTTAAAAAAAGCCAGGTCAACCCCGCGCGTCATTCTCAATCCCAGATAAATTGCTTCGATCTTTTGCTGTTCTATGGTGAGCAATTCTTGGCCCGCAAGCGGCAATCCCCCGGATTCAATTTCCCTGATATATTGATCCAGGCTCGCAACATTCCAGTGGCGCTGCGATTCGATATACGAATGGGCCGAAGGTCCCAGACCCATATAAGGTGCCAGGGTCCAGTACTTCAGATTATGTTTGGAAGCGCTGGCTTCCCGATCTTCTTTTATCTTGGCAAAATTTGATATTTCGTATTGATAATATCCATTATCTTCCAAAAATTCGATGGTGGTTTCGAAAAGCACGCGAACCCTATCTTCCGAAAGCGGTTGAAACCGGCCGTTTTTCAGGTCACGATCCATGGGAGTTCCATTTTCATAGGCGAGCATATAACAGGAAAGATGTGCCGGCTGATAATCAACGGCCTGCTGGAGATCATGGCGCCAATCTTGTTTAGACTGCCCCGGCAAACCGTAAATCAAATCGATTCCAACTTTATCAAATCCGGCCTTGCGCGCAAAATAGAGAGTCTGTCTGGCCTCGTCACTGGAATGGATCCGTCCGAGAAAATCAAGATTCGTCTGCTGAAAAGACTGCACCCCGATGTTTAAGCGCTTTATGCCGGCTTTTCGGAAGCCGGTCAG
>JASFGM010000423.1:0-3961 GCA_050123755.1 Desulfobacterales bacterium | reverse complement strand
GCAGACTTTTCAACGTCCCCACATGGAGATTCAGAAGTCCGTTTGATGAGTTGCATCGGATGAGACAACAATTGGATCAGCTGTTTGAAAACACGGCAGTTCCACATCAGCGCTTAAGTGCCGGTGTATTTCCGTTGATCAATTTAACTGAGGATAAAGATAGTTATTATGTTCGGGCTGAACTGCCTGGCGTAAAGGGTGAAGCGCTTGATATTCAGGTTACCGCAAATAATCTTGCCATTTCCGGTGAAAGAAAGATCGCTGCAGAAGATAAAGGGGCCAAATACCACAGAAGAGAGCGTGAGGCGGGAAGTTTCTCGAGAATGATCGGACTTCCGGGTGACATTGATTCTGATAAGGTGGATGCCAAATTAGAAGATGGTATCTTAACTGTTGTGGTTTCAAAAGCAGAGGCTGCAAAGCCCAAACAAATTCCAGTCAAATAGTGAAATAAAATGATGACGAAGGAGGATTTTACCCATGGCTGATACACAGAGCAAAGATCTTAAAGTTCGAGAAAAGCAAGAAGTGGCCAGTCCTGCTGAGCAAACCACACCGGGATTGGTTTTTACACCTGCTGTCGATATATTTGAGACTGATAAAGAGATTACGCTGCTTGCCGATATGCCGGGTGTTAAAGCAGATGATTTGATTATTGATCTTCGTGATAATACCCTGACACTGGCAGCGGATATTGCGCCTATTGATGACGCTGCCGAAGAAAGCATATTGGTGGAATACGAAACCGGCAGGTATTACCGGCAGTTTACGATCGGTGAATTGATCAATCAGGAAAACATTGATGCAAAGTTAAACGATGGTGTTCTTCGTTTATCGCTTCCAAAGGTTGAAAAGGCAACGCCGAAAAAGATTACCGTTAAGGCCGGTTAAGAAGACTAAGGAGCCGGATAATCTGCGCGGCAATCGTATGCGAGATTCCGGCTCCAAATAAATGATTTAAATATATTTCGATTGCGTTTAACATAATTTGCATACATTCGCCTTTTGTTTGATTGGTGCCTGTTTGGGCTAGTAAGATGGGAGGTGCATGATGTAGAATCATCTCATAGACCACCTCCAATTTCTTTAGCCATT
Source organism: Desulfobacterales bacterium (assembly GCA_050123755.1). Taxonomy (GTDB): domain Bacteria; phylum Desulfobacterota; class Desulfobacteria; order Desulfobacterales; family JAHEIW01; genus JAHEIW01. The sequence continues at coordinate 2,866 of JASFGM010000423.1, read as the reverse complement.
CGGCGAGATTCAATCAAACAAAAAATCGCGTATTTGATTATAGGGTACCTGCATTTTGATTGTTTAGCTACATAAGTTATTCTTCAATTTAATTTGCTTTCGATAAAAGACCCGTTGTAGAGAATAGTGATATTATTTAAGGAGCTCTACCATGGCAAAAAGCTATTTTGCAATTTTGGGTATTTCACCGAATGCCACAGTGGATGAAATTAGAAGTGCGTATCGGCAGCTTGCCAAGGAGTTTCACCCGGATCATTATGCAGGAAGCAGTGAAAGATTCAGGGATATACAGGAAGCCTACTCGGTGCTCGGAAATAAGCGGAGACGACGCGAATACGAGCAAAGCGTCAGAAAAGTGCCAATAAAAACGCCATTGAGACCCAGCAGTTACCCTGAACCCGAGCCGCTTATTCCCGAGGATCGCCCTGTCGATCTGGGTGAAGTATCACCGGTGCGATCGTTTCAGTCAATCACCCCGTCGTTTGATGAGGTCTTTGACTGGCTGTGGAGCAATTTTTCAGATTTGGCTGCGCCAAAATCCAGTCGAGTTCAAAACCTGACGCTTGAAGTCATACTGACTCCTGAACAAGCGCGTCAAGGTGGAAATGCCAAGATCATGGTGCCGGCCCAGGCCGTCTGTCCAACATGCCGTGGCCACGGAGGTGTGGGATTTTATGAATGCCTGCGGTGTGCAGGTGAGGGAGCTATTTCTGGAGAAATGCCTGTTTCCGTTGCATTCCCACCGGGCCTTACAAAAGACCATGCCGTGATGATCCCTTTGGATAGGTTTGGAATACGAAACACCCATATGACTGTGTTATTTCGACCCACAGGCTAAATTCGTTATGATTCATAAATTTAGAAGTGTTTGTTTAAATTAGCATGCAAAAATTTTTAAGCACGAACTTTCGAATAGGGAGCATATGCGCATTAATGGAAAAGTGGGATGCGACTAAATTCAATAGTGGGAAATAATCCGGGGCATGAAGCACTGGAAACCGAAATCGAACGTCAGAATTATGCCAGAGCTGCCCAACTGGCCGAATCGCTTAATCTGAAAAACGATGAAATCGAGAAACTTCGCTATCAAGCTTTGTGCCAGATGGCCGCATTATATAGAAACCCACATGGAATCAAGGCATTAGCTCAGCAATACGATTATTCAAAACAAGAAGTAAAACAAATTCTGGTAGAACACGCCAAGCAAATGAGAGAAAAAGGGAACAGCAGGCCCCTCAAAGCCTGTTATGACTGCACTACCGGTAAATATCTCACTTTTGAAGAATGGATAAATCATTGCATCGATAGATGGCACAAACTGTAAATGGATCAACATGACCTGTTCGATAGAAGACTCCTGAAAAGTTGTGAAATCATACTTCCAATCTATGATTTTGACAAAGATGGTGAAATGTAGAAATATATGGGTTATAGTTTTCCTCGATGTTTAATTGCAGGATGGGGGTATGCGCGATGCCGGATATGTTAATAAAATTATTTGAAATTGAAGATGATTGGCGTATTTTGGAAGAGCAGAAAAAACGCGCAATTACGCTACGCAAACCCATCGGGCCTGAGAAACACATCATTATGAATTGGGTATCGCATCATTTCGGCGCCGGCTGGGCCAGTGAAACCGAGACGGCCATCTCCAATAAACCCCAGACCTGCTTTGTAGCCGTTAAAGAAGCAACCATAATCGGTTTCGCCTGCTACGATGCCACGGCCTTAGGATTTTTCGGTCCTATTGGCGTTGAAAAATCGCATCGAAAACAGGGAACGGGGAAGGCCTTAATGACCGCATGTTTGCTTGATATGAAACTGAAAGGCTATGGGTACGCGATTGCCGGCGCAGTGCAAGATACTGAATACTATAAAAAAACCGTGGGCGCTTTGGAAATCCCGGATTCATCCCCCGGTATTTACAAAACGCAGGTACGGGAAGTTAAAACGGACCGCCATAAATAAGATAAAGATTTATTTGGACTCATTTGGGTCCGGTGCCTTGAACTTTTTTTTCAATTGCAATCAGGCGCTTTTTTAGATCGAACAGCTCTTTGGTTGAGTTTTGGTCACGCTGTTTGTGGTCAATTGCCTCGCAAAAGGCACGGATATTGGCGTTAACTGTGCTGATTAGCAGTTTATCTTCGGAACTGTAAATCTTGGCCAGCATTTCCACGGCAGCTCCAAAGCCGGAGATATCCTCGTCGTGTTGCAATTCATTAACCGGCCCGGGCTTCCAGCTGACCTGAAGTTTATATGCAGATTCCTGACTTGCCAGCTGGTCCTTATGACGGGATTCCGCGGTCCCATATTCCACGCGTACTCTAGGTCCCTGCCCAAATCGAAGCCAATCCATTGAGCAGCCGCTTAATTCCGCCACCTTGTAAATCCATCCCGGAGGAACGTCGTCCCGTTTTCGGGCCGCACCAATATTTTGCCTTGATATGCCCAAATTATTTGCCAGCTCGCCATCGGATCTGACATTCAGCGCTTCTTTCAGCCGACCGATGATTTCTTCCGTCTCGCTTAATGATACACTTAACTCACTTTTTTCATTAAATTTTTCTTTTTTTTCCATGTCTTGACTCCAAAGTTATCCGCAAAAAGAAAATTACACGAAAAGCAAAATATTTTTGCTTTTTAGCAAATTTATATTGACATATCAAATTTAATCGTTTAGACGTTTTAATACCAACGTGCATAAAATTAGAAAATAGTTAACAAATTTTGGGCTGGTTAGCAAGTTTTCATTGACACTTGATCAAAAATTTTTGCGTAAAAACAAATGCGTTTTCACCATCCCTTGTCGTATTGCATGGAGATACGGCACAAACCTCTAAATCGAAAGGAGCAAAAAATGTTA
>JASFGM010000422.1:0-3974 GCA_050123755.1 Desulfobacterales bacterium | reverse complement strand
GTTAAAAGAGCGGATGAACGATATCCTATCCCTGCGTGCTAAAAAACAGCCGCTTAATTATCCTTCCTGCGGCAGTGTTTTTAAACGCCCGCCGGGTTATTATGCGGGGGCTTTGATCGAAGAAGCCGGCCTGAAGGGCGAACGTATCGGTGGCGCCATGATCAGCCCAAAACACGCCGGATTTATTCTTAATGTCGATAACGCCAAAGCAGTCGATATCTACCGGCTGATCCGCCGGATCGAAGACAGGGTATATGACCGCTTCGGTGTAAAACTGGAAAGAGAAGTAAAACTGATCGGTGAGTTTGACGATTAGAAAATAAATAATGAAACTTTTCAATATCTTAGCCATTTTAATTTCCCTTTCAGCAGCCTTTAGCTATATTAACCACCGATTTATACGCTGGCCCACCACCATCGGGCTGATGGTCATCGCCCTTCTGGTTTCGCTTGGACTCATTGCTCTGGGTCCGCTGGGGTTTGGCTTGAAAGAAGATGCCCGCCTTTTGCTGGACAGCATCGATTTTGATGAAACCTTACTGCACGGCATGCTCAGCTTTTTACTATTTGCCGGTGCCCTGCACGTTAACCTGACGGATCTGGCCAGACAAAAATATATCATCGGCTCTCTGGCCACTGTTGGAGTCATCGGCTCTACATTTATTATGGGTTATACCAGCTGGTGGGTGCTGGGTGGATTGGGTATCGAATTGCCTTTCATCTACTGTCTCTTGTTCGGCGCGCTGATCTCACCCACGGATCCGATTGCGATAATGGGCATTCTAAAAAAGGCCGGAGTACCCGAAAGTCTTGAAACCAAAATTACCGGCGAATCGTTATTCAACGACGGTGTCGCTGTGGTGGTGTTTCTGGTGATACTGGAAATAGCCACCGGGACCCATGGGGTTACAGCCGCTTCAGTCGCGGGTCTGTTCATAAAAGAGGCGCTAGGTGGATTGGTTTTCGGGCTGCTGATCGGTGCCGTTGCCTATTGGATGCTTAAAAGTGTGGAAAATTACCAGGTTGAAATATTGATCACCCTGGCCCTGGTGACCGGCGGTTTTGCGCTTGCCGATGTGCTGCACCTCTCCGGTCCCATTGCCATTGTAGTGGCCGGGCTGCTGATCGGCAATCACGGGCGCATGCTGGCGATGTCCGATGAGGTCCGGGACCATCTGGACAAATTCTGGGAGCTGGTTGATGAAATCTTAAATGCCGTGCTCTTCGTGCTCATCGGTCTTGAGGTTTTGATTCTCACCTTTAACCGGGCCTATATGTTAGCGGGAATCATCCTCATCCCGCTGCTGCTGGCAGCTCGCTTTGTCTGTGTCGGGATTCCGGTGGTGATTCTGAAGCGCTTTCGCAGCTTCAGCCCCAATGTCATCAAAATCCTGACCTGGGGCGGTCTGCGGGGCGGTATATCGGTTGCCCTGGCATTGTCCCTGCCGGCCGGTCAAAACCGTGACGCCATCCTGACCGTTACCTATGCGATTGTCGTATTTTCCATCATCGTCCAGGGCCTCACCATTGGCAAGCTGGTGCGCTCCAAAACATCTTAAATTGGACAGGATCTACAGGATAGATTATTTTTTTTTAAGCTTCCAGATTGTAATATCATTGTCATAGTTGCGGCAGCACAAAACTGAGAAAAACTAACCCCACCTTTCAGGCGGAAACGGGTTTTTCTAAACAAAATATAAAGTTTTTAACCGTTATCAGTGAACCAATCGATTAGCTGCCTGGCAATACTAATGGTGGGGGGAATTTGCGGAAGTTTGTCTTTTGAAAACCAGGCTGCATCGATGATTTCCGAACCATCGACCGTGATATCGCCGTCGGCATATTCGGCGACAAATGCGATCATCAATGAATTCGGAAACGGCCAGGGTTGGCTGCCGAAATAGCGGATATTTTTAACGTTTATGCCCACTTCTTCACGTATTTCCCGTTGGACGCATTCTTCCAGGTTTTCGCCCGGTTCCACAAAGCCGGCCAGAACACTATAAAACGGAAGCTTAAAGCGTTTGTTGCGGGCTAAAAGGATCTGATCGTCTTTGAGCACGGCAACGATGACGGCCGGGGAGAGCCGGGGGTAGTTCACCAACCCGCATTGCGGGCAGATCTTCGCCCGCTCGTCCGTTTTATCCTCGGTGGGATGCCCGCAGACACCACATTGTTGATGTGTCCGGCTCCAGTCCACGAGCTGATTGGCGCGACCTGCGACCCAGATCAGCTCTTCGTCCATCAAACGAAAAAGCGCCCGCAGATCTTTAAATTTAAAATTATCCGCATCCGGCCGGCCGGCAGCTAACTCAGCGGCATAGCAGGGCCGGCCGCCCAGGGTGCCGAGATATTGAGAGTGATCGGGAGAAATATTGCTTTCAGCTAGATCGGATGTATCAGGGATGGTATGGGTATCGTTCGTAATTTTTGTCAGCAGCTTGCCTTTGTTAAAAATAAACCAAAGGGCATATGCCTGCTCGTCGGATAAAGGTTTGAAATCCGGTATAAATTCCATTTTGGTATCTTAATTTTTGCTTTCGTAAGCTTTTCTGATATGGCCAGGCAGTTTGGGGTTAAAATTTTTTGTCAGATATTCGTTTGCCATATTTTTACTTTTATTTTGAGGCCAATTTTTCGGCAATCGCACGAAACCGCCTGGCCTCCCCTTCATTGCCCTGGGCGGTATAGATCCGGCTGACCTTTTCAAAGCAATCGGCTGCGTTGGCCGGAACCTCCTGGGCCAGAGATAGATAAAGCTCCAAGATCTCAGCCGTATACATACCGGAGTCAAAACAAAGATCTGCGTATCTTTGCTTTATAAATGGGTCCAGGCGTGCATGGCAGCTGCTGCACTGGTCCATAATCTGCCGGTATACATTGCGGGCGTTGGCCAGCTCGTTCATCGCCTCGTGGGTTTTGGCCAGGGCCCGGGCAACGAGCTCGTTCCAGCCATAGGTTTCCAAAAAATTACGATAAAATTCTTTTGCTGCGCTAAAGTTGCCGGCGTGGAAAAGCGTCTCCCCCTTCAAGATATAAACGGCAATGGACTCTGTCAGCTCCTCCGGAACGGAGGAAAGAAGCGCGTTTGCCTGATCGAATGCTTTTCTTTCCCAGAAAATTTCACATAAAAGCTGGTAGGCGGGCAAAGCCTGCGGTTGGTTCTCAAGAAAAGCTTCCAGCAATTGCCGCGCTTCCGCATGTTTTCCCAGATTCAGATATGCGGTGGCAAGCTCCAGGGGGATATAGCTATCGGCAGACGGGTTCTCTTGCATGGCGCGGTATAAATAATCGGCTGCCATGGCAAAATCACCCCGATTTAATGATAGATAACCGTTTTTAAAATTATTTCCGTAGCTTAAATAGTCTTTTTGAATCTCATTCGGCAAAGTGCCGCACAATGCCCGGAAATATTCGTCCTCCTGTTCCGGGGATTCAGATTCTTGATCTTCCTGCGCTTCAACGTCTAAATCCGGCAGATCTTCCTTGACGGTCCTGTCCAGCTGGAAATCGAGTTCCTTGAGCTTAATCTCCAGGTCTTTTTTTTGCTCCGGATTCTCGCTAAGCTCCTGGGCCAGGATATATAGTTCGCGGGCATCGTCATAAAAGCCGGACTCTATCAGATCATCGGCATTCTGCTCGTGTCCTAGCGCCAGCGCCTCTTTGGTCTGGTGAATTTTTTCCTGAAGCCGGGTTTTTAACTCATCGTTTTGCGGTGATATTTTTTCCAGCTTGTCCAGAGCCCGCTCGTATTCGATCTTGGCTTTGCCCCATAAATCGAACGAAAATAACTCATCGCCCTTTTGTTCATGCGCCTCAGGGGTTTTGCCTGAGAATAGTTTAAAAATGGACATTGCATTTCTCCTGAGGCCCTTCAGAGCGTTCAATTTAATGCGACGCCAGACTAGCCGGAGGTTTCAGATAGCTTCTAGGATCATATAGAATATCTTGCAGGTAGAACCTGAGTCAGCGCT
>JASFGM010000421.1:0-3982 GCA_050123755.1 Desulfobacterales bacterium | reverse complement strand
GCCCCGCTGAAGCGGGATTACATATCTGATCTAAACAGATTAATGTATGCATCAAGGCGCAGGCCGATCGATAACGTCGTTGTTCCCAGCATACATGGGTATGTGAGCATTTATCGGAGGCCTGTGCTGCACCCTAGCCCATAAAATCAGATGCGAATCCCGCTTGCGGGGCAACGCAGCCATTGGGCCTCAGATGGGGTTTTGAAACCACTTCTAAATTGGCATTGGCGCCGTCCTAACCTTCGCCTCGCCCCGATTGAACAATCGCGCAATAAAATGAATGTGAATTAGCAATTAGGTCTCAATTCCATTCCTTTAACTGCAATATCAATTACTTAATCTGAATTTAATAAATAAATTAAAAAAACTGTTGATTCGCCTAAAATAGTACTATATGAAAACACGCTAGCGGACAAAGGCCTTTGATTAGCCGCACCGGCTAATAGTCGTACACCCCACCTAGTGTTTTGAAAGTTAAGAACAGACAAAATTAAAAAAGTTAACCTCTATCCAGATGGTGAGAAAATGGACGCGAAATTTAAACCATTCTGCGATGCGCCCCCCGCAATTAAATATTTTCACGACAATTGGGGAACACGGTCAGGCATAGATCGTCGGAAAAAAAATGGGATATACTTAGGCCAGGAAAGAAGAAAACGAACCGAACGCCGAAGTGGATCCGACCGCAGAAGACTTTCTTTTATTCAGAGACGCACGGTTTTTGATTTAAGAGAGGCTTACCGAGACTTATAAGCCTGGCGGCTTAAAAACTTAAAGCTGAAAAAGAGGCAGAGTTTACCAAAACTCTGCCTTTTGTTTTTACTTATTTTTACTACATTTTACTTTATTTAACTGCATTTTACAGTATTTCACTTTAGGAACTCACAAAAAAATTTTCCAGCAACAAATGAGCTAAAATGCCTAAAATTATGGTTTCGCCCGCGCTTCGTCTTTTTTAAATTGAAACTTGAATGCCGGGCAATTCAAACGTATAATAGCGGGGCTGCAAAATTATTTTCTTAACTCGGACCTATCTCAAAAATAACAGGGCGAATTTGAGAGGACCATGGCTGAGATTAGACCCTTCCGGGCTTGGCGGTACAACCCATCCTTATTGGAAAATATCGGTGATTTGACATCACCGCTGTTTGATGTTGCGTCCGAAAAGCAACGCCAGGCGCTTTACGCCAATCCGCTGAACAGTATCCATCTTTCGATTCCCCGGGGTGATCTGCCGGCCAAAAACGCGGCTGCGGTTTTAAAAGGATGGAAGCAGGATAAGCATATTATTCAGGATGAAGTTCCCGGTATTTATGTGTATTATCAATATTTTTCGCTGCCTTCCGACCCGCAACAGTATTGTCGCAAAGGATTTATTTCTAAAATCAGAATCCATGATTGGGAAGAGAACATAATCTTAAGACATGAAAATACAATGCCCGCAGCCGTCAATGGTCAATGCGAACTGCTTACGGAAACCCGCATGAATGCCAGCCCGACACACGGTTTATACACCGATGCATCCTTTGAACTGGAACCCTACATGGATGAATGCATCCGTAATCCCGTCTGCGAAACAGAGGATTATCAAGGCGTAAGGGACGTAATGGGCATTATCCAGGATGAAACCATTGTCGCTATGTTTGCGGAAAAGTTAAAAGCCAAACAGCTTATTCTGGCCGATGGTCATCATCGCTATGCCGGTTCACTGACTTATATGAAGCAGCAAATGGCCGGCAATCCCTCCCATACGGGGAAAGAAGGCTACAATTTCCACTTAATGTGGCTAACCAATACAGAAGCTGACGACCTCAGGATTCTTCCCACCCATCGCTTGATTAAAAATTTTGACAATTTTGATGAAGCCGCCATTTTAAAAAAGTTTGCGAAAAATTTTGAAATAAAGCCGGTGGCGGACGCCAGTGATATTAACGATTTCATTCTGGGAAAAGAATGGACCTTTGGACTCATTTTTAAAGATGATGCTTACGCGGTCCGACTAAAGCCCAACGCCTTCCCTGCATTGAAATGGAATTTTCCGGATGAGATAAAGCGGCTGGATCTAACGGTGGCCCATTATTTTATTATTGAGGATATATTGGGTATACCGGGCAGAGAGCAAAACGCATCGCGCTGCATTGAATATGAAAGGAATTTCACGAATTGTATTACCGAAGTTATCAACCAAAAGTCTCAAATGGCCATTATTACCAAAGATATTTCCATCGATGAAGTCAAACGTGTTTGCAAATGCGGCTTCACCATGCCTCAAAAGTCCACCTTTTTTTATCCGAAGGCCGTGTGCGGCTTCCTCTACAGCTCCCTTTAGGCACTTTTTTTCAAAACCGCTTCGATTTGCTCCAGGGCCCAGTCGATTTCGTCTTTGGCGATCACCAGCGGTGGGGCAAAGCGAATCGTATTCTCATGGGTTTCCTTGCAAAGCAGTCCCCGGCCCATCAATGCCTCGCAGTAGTTGCGGGCGCCCCCGGCATCGGCAGTCAGTTCAACCGCAAGCATGAGCCCCTTGCCCCGTATGTCTTTAATATGAGGCGTCTTGATTTGCGATAGATTCGACAAAAAATAGTCCCCCATCACCGCAGCGTTTTCAATCATATGTTCTTCAACCAGCACCTTAAGCGCCGTTCGGGCGATCGCGCAGGCCAGCGGATTGCCTCCAAAGGTGCTGCCGTGCTCACCGGGCCGTAAGACATCCATGACTTCTCTGTTGGAAAGCACTGCCGAAATAGGATAAAACCCCCCGGAAAGGGCTTTACCGATGAGCGTCAGATCGGCCTCAATACCGTCATGTTCCTCGGCCAGCAATTTTCCGGTGCGGCCCAGGCCGGTCTGAATCTCGTCCAAAATTAAGACGACATTGTTTTGCGTACAAATAGACCTGGCTTTTTCCAGATAGCCCGCCGGAGGAATAATCACGCCGGCCTCGCCCTGAATAGGTTCGGACATAAAGGCCACTGTGTTGGGCGTAATTGCATCCTGAAGTGCGTCGGCATCGCCATAGGGGATAATCTTAAAACCCGGCGGGAAAGGACCGAAGCCTTCCCGGGAAGCCTCATCGGTACTGAATCCGACGATGGCGATGGTTCGGCCATGAAAATTGTTCTCGCAAACGATGATTTCAGCCTTATCCTTTGAAACGCCTTTGACCTGATAACCCCACTTGCGAACGGCTTTGATGACCGTCTCGACTGCTTCGGCACCGCTGTTCATCGGCAATACTTTGTGGGAATTGGTCAGTTCACAAAGTTCTTTATAAAGCAGACCCAATTGATCATTGCGAAAGGCCCGGGACGTTAGCGTAAGGATCTGCGCCTGTTCGATCATGGTGCCCATAATTTTCGGATGGCAGTGGCCCTGGTTCACCGCCGAATAGGCCGACAGGCAGTCCAAATATTTGTTGCCCTCTACATCCCATACCCAGATGCCTTCACCGCGGTTTAAGACGACATCCAGCGGCTTATAATTATGGGCACCCAACTCGTCTTCCAGGCTGATGTAATCCTGCGTCTTCATGGAGTGTCCTCCTTATTGGCATTTTAACAATTACATATTATTTCATAATCATATTTGCGCGTCAATATAATGCCATAGCTGCAAGCGCTATCATTTATTTAAAAGGCAGCAATCGTCTGGCTCCCTTTTACACCCCAACGCTAACTTTTTTTATTGTAGATTCAAATCCGAAAGGTTAAATTGGACTGAGGGGTCGGGGAGTTTTTCCTAAAACCCCATTTTGCGGCGAGCACCGGCATTTTCAAATAAAATCAGAGAGCCCGCCTGGGGTTCCGCCCCCGCAAGCCGCAACAAATGATTCCCAGGCTTTGACAACGCCCCCAGAATGTCTAGTTTACCCCAGGACAGGCAGCGATGACCATCGCAGTCGTGGGATTGGGTCCTCTGGGGCTGCCCAGGGGTGAATTAAGCGGGCCTGCTGCCGTTGTTTGGAACTCAGTGTATATTGTTG
>JASFGM010000420.1:0-3995 GCA_050123755.1 Desulfobacterales bacterium | reverse complement strand
GGAGGCGTGTTCCGGATGGCTGAAATAATCCAGGTGATTTTCGATAAAAAACGCGGTATACCAGGCGTCTCTTTCGGGGTTTTTCCCCAGTGGATAGGGCCGATTGGCGTTAATTTTTGGCAGCTTGACCGCCACCGTTTTTTTCGATTTCATGTTTTCTCCTGATTCGTTCTTTACACGGATGATCGAAACTAAAAAAAGTTTAAGGAATGTGATTAATAAGCTGGCCGAGGTCGGTCAGAACCAGATCCGCCGAAAGATTGATGCAGCGCGCATCATCGGTTCGCAGTCGCAGGGACCTTTTATCACCCGCAAATAGGGCGGTCTGAAATCCAAGCTGCTTAGCCGGATAGATATCATTCAGCATGTCGTTGCCGACATATAGCGAAGCAGCTGTGCGAAGACCCATCGTGTTCATCACAGTTGCCGCTTTTTCAAAGGGGACCAGCGATGGTTTGGCATGCCGAAGTTGATATGACAGAAAAATGAGCTCTGAATGAAACCCGAGATCTTCCGGCTTGGCGTGCAAAAACCACTCAAACAGCAAGGGCGTAAAAAACTGGGCGTTGGAAATGAGGCCCATCGTCAGGTTTTGTTTCCTGCAGGCAGTCAGGGTTTTATCAAGATTGGGCATTGGAAATACGGGATTTACAATCAGCTCATATTCAATGGCAAAGCGCCGTGCAGCATCGAGATCATCGGTTTCAAGGATTTGTTTCCATATTCGGTCGATCTTAATTTCGGGATAATCGATGCCGTCGTCCAGGAGCCGCCGGTGTTCATCTTCGATGGCCCGGTACAGTTGCTCTATTAAATCGCGGGGCCTTTTACGGATGTTAAATTTTTGCACTAAGCCTTGGAGTTTGCGAGCTTCCGGTGAAGTTTTTTGGGCGACACGAATATCTCCCGACCCGCTGATAAACAGGGTGCCGTAAATGTCGAACAGTACACATTGAATCGGTTCCGCCAGCCGGCCGCCGGGGCGCATTGTAGTTGGCAGGGGAGACAGCGGGTGCGTGTATTCTGAGGCTAGTTTAGCGTATTCCATAATCACCCCATTTGAGCAGGCTGAATTTTTTCAGATCCAAAAATTCCGCCAGCAGGATCTTTTTATCAATGCGCTGTCGGACGCCATGTGCACTGACTGCCGCATAGGCAGTTAACAGTTTTTGCCGGTACAACGACATATTGTAATTGCGGATCACCGCTTTGTAGTTGATTTTGACGATATCCTTTTCGTTGCGGAGCCGGCCGATTTTTAAAAGAAATGGATTGAGCTTTAACAGATCTTGCAAATGCGCTTGGTCCGATAAAAGCTTGCGGATCACCTGCCTTTGATAATCTTCATTCAACAGCCCAAAGTCTATCTTGCCGTCAGCAGTGATCAAATTATAGGCGCTCTGAATTCGGTCTTTGTCGATTTGAATGTCAAACACCTTACAGGTACTCTCTATGGTGCACTTCCATAGGTCAAAAAAGCCCTGCGATCCAACCCAGTTCATCGGCACATTCAGTCCGGTATACATGTGGTCAAGACGGATACCGTTCGCTTCAAAATCACAGCAAATATCAGCAAGCCTTCGTCCCCACACCGGTTTTTCGTAAAGCCAGGGTTCTAAAAAAGAGAAACCGAAGCCTTCCGTGATACTGGTGGTCAGCAGATAGCGCGCCGAGCGCACAATGGCGTCAAACGGACGGGTTAGGCCGGCATCAAACTCGATCCTCAGGTGATGATCGGCTGAAAATGCTTTCCAGTCTTTATAGCTCTCCATATCTGCAGGACTGTTCGGCGGCAGAGTGATCACCAGCGTCTCGTCGTTTTCAAAGAAAAAGGACAACAGGATGGCTTCTCCGATATTTTTTCTGCGGATCCCCCGGATGGGGTAGACGACATCGGGACCGCCATCTGAAGAAGCCGGTTGACCGTCCGGAAGATTCACGCTGTTAAAGAGATGATGCAGTCCTTTTTTTGTCAGCCCGGCCTTAAGAAGGATGCGATAGTCGCGGGAGTTGACGACGCTGTAATGACAGTCTGCTGGATATTCTTCTGAAAAATAGGATAAAGGGCGTCCATCTTCAGCAAAATCGTGGATTTGCAAGAATAATGTGACGCCTTTTTTTTGCACTGCTTTTAGAATTTTTAAAAAGCTTTTATTTTTTGCCAAGATCGGATTGTGCACATGCAGGATGTCAGCGGGACCGTTAAATCGAGTTTGGATGGCGTTAATTACGGTATCGGCCACATCCTGCGGAATGACGGGTTTTTGGTAAAGGGTGGAATAAGCCAGCTCCGGAATATGAAAGGTATCGACTGGAAAGACCCCTTCAGGCTTCTCGCCGGTGATCACAAACATGTCGCAATCGTTTTTCAGCGCCGCTACCTGCTGCTTTAAACAGGTGGTCACACCGCCGGTCTTAAGATGATAATGCAGAAAGGCGATTTTCATTTTGCTTATGGAAGCCTCCGATTCGTGCAAAATTCAGGTATTACATCGTGGATTCCAGATAAATAGTATCCAAAATCAGATTTGGCAACGGGTTTTAGACAAAAGTTATTTAATGAGACAGGTGTCGAGGGAAACTCGCTTGAATTGAAACGTTCATTTTAGGTATTAATCAGCGGCGTTCTTTTTGGGCTTCTTGTTTATAAATTGCAATTTCATCGAACCAATAGAGATGATATCCGAATCAACCAGCTTCAAAGATTTATTGGGTGCTTTGCGATCATTGATTTTGGGTCTTGAAAAACCTTCATTGCAAGTGAAAAAATAACCATTGCGGGTTCGGCTAATGGTGGCGGCAGTTTTGCCGACAGCCCAACCCTTGACGACGATATCCGACGAGGGATCTTTGCCGATTTTCGTTAATTTATTTTTAAGCGCCAGCGTGCCTTCACCGCCGATAATGTAAGTTAGGTACCCGCGAACCCGCTTCTTTTTTTTGGTTTCAGCAGGAACGTCAGCGGCGGGCTCGGCCTTCTTTTGGGTTTCAGCAGGAACGTCAGCGGCGGGCTCGGCCTTCTTTTGGGTTTCAACAGGAACGTCAGCGACAGGCTCGGTATCAGCTGCCGGTTTCGGTTCGCCGCTTTCGATCATGGCGCGGTATTCATTTGTGTCGATGACCATGGTTTTATCCAATTTGCTCGCTTCATCTTTGGGCTGCTTTTCGCTATCGAAGTAAGAAAACGCGAGGGCGTGTTTGCCGATATTAATCGTATCACCATCATGCAGCCAATGAGATGTGACCAGCTCTTTGTTGACAAAAGATCCGTTTCTACTCTTCAAATCGATAAATATAAATCCATCGCCGACCGCATCGATCTTGGCGTGGTGCCCTGAAACGGCCAGATTTTCGATGACAACATCATTATCGGTTTTGCGCCCGATTTTCAAAGAGCACCCTGCGGGCAAATGATAATCAGCTAACACGCTATTTTTAAATATAAGTGATATCTTAGGCATTTGAAAATCTGCTTTTTTAAATTTTCCTTTTGGAATTTGTGTTAAAAAACGGTTTCAGTATCCCTTTTATCCATGCCATAGCGCCGCGGGTTTCATTTCCCGAAGATTTTACTCTGAGCACAATAGTCGTGATATTATCGTCTCCACCACGTGAATTCGCCAGATCTACGAGACCCTGGCAAGCCCTTTCAGAACGTCTATTGTAAACCAATTCGAGAATCTCCTCGGGGGAAGCCTTGTCAGTTAACCCGTCAGAGCTGATTACCAGGATGTCGTTCTTAAAAAACGGAACTTCGTTAATGTCGGCTTTCACCGACGTATCAACACCCATGGCGCGGGTGAGCACGTGTTTAAAATCGCCCCAGAGAAGTTCGGCATTTTCGGGATCAAGCTCGGTTTGCTCGGCGATGAGGGTGTGGGGTACTGAGAGCAGTTCAATTTTTCCGTCGCGAATTAAATAAATCAGACTATCCCCCACATTTGCGACAATAAACGTTTTTTTTGTAAAATATACGGCTGAGACCGTGGAACCCA
>JASFGM010000419.1:0-4002 GCA_050123755.1 Desulfobacterales bacterium | reverse complement strand
CAGAACCCCGGGGACCGGGAGCAGTTCCTCGGCCAGTACGATAAACACGAAGATACTTCATTTATTCCAACGTTTCATTCCAAAGAAGATGCCCAGCAATGCTTCATGAATATGGCACGCCAGAAGGGTTCCAAATATGAAGTCCAGGCAATTTTATATGAAGAATTGGCAAAAGAAGCCGCCGGCGGCGGTTTTATGATTTTTATGTTGAATGAAAACGGAGAGGTGCTTGAAAAAATCAAACCCTAATGCAGGGCTTAAAGCCCTGCAGCTCATAGCTGATAGCTCATAGCAGATTGATCCGCAGATTCAATAATATCCGCAGATTACGCAGATTAACGCAGATTATTTCTTTAGGTTTAATTCTTATCCGGTGATTTAGCAGATTATACAACCATTTAAGCTGGTAAATATTTCTTAATATTAATTTTTTAAATCTGCGGTAATCTGCGTAATCTGCGGATTATTAAATCACCAACTCAATGAAATCTGTGGATCGGCTTTGAGCTGTGAGCTATCAGCTATAAGCTATGAGCTATATGTTCAAGGCGGCCAGGAACCCGCCGTGGATTGCTTCGTTCAGCTTTCCCGGCCGGACACCGTCACCCACCGTTGCGAACGGAACTCCCAGTTTTTTTATTTCGGCTGAAAGCCCCGGGACGGATTGTATCCCTGATGCCAGGATAACATTGTCAAATTGCATCTGTTTTTCTTGGCCGTCCTTTTGAAATTTAACCGTTCCCTTGCGAACGGAGGTCACCGCAGTCCCGGTCTTTAGCGAAACCTTATAGCGCTTTAAATTGTCAAACAGAATCCATCTGGTTGACTTGCCGACATCCTTACCGATTCTGGGCAGCATTTCAAAAACGGTTACCTGGGATGACCCCTGGAACATCAATTCCCGTAAACGTTCAACACTTACCGCTTCATACGCAAATAGAAAATGCAGTGTTTCGGGCGTAAGCGTGCCTTTGGCGGCAATGAACAAAGCTGTTTCCAGACCGACCGAACCACCGCCAATGACGGCCACGGTTTTACCGAGAACCGGATTGCCCTTCAGTACCTGCCAGGCGGAATAAACACAAGGATCATCATAACCATCGATTTCCGGCGGTAAGGGTTGGGCCCCTTCGGCCAGAATGATGTAATCCGGATTTTGTTTCTTAACGACATCGGTATCCACGGCTGTGTTTAAATGCAGCGGGATTTGATATTTATTGATCAGGCTCCGATAATATCGAATGAACTCTAAAATCTCTTGTTTATGAGGCGGCGCACCGGCGAGCCACAACTGTCCGCCGATATCTGAATCTTTCTCGTAAACTTCAACCTGGTGCCCGCACATGGCGGCCGTTACAGCTGCTTCGAGCCCCCCGGCCCCGGCCCCCACGATCATGACATTTTTGGGGTTATCTGTTTGTAAAAGTTGACGTTCGCCCTCAAAGCCGGCCCGGGCATTGCCGACGCAAAAAACCGGACGCCCGTTGAAAACTTCATCGGTACAACCCTGGGAACAGCCCACACAGGGGCGAATTTCATCAACCTTGCCCTCAAACGCCTTTTGGGGCCACTGCGGATCGGCAATTAAAACCCGGCCCAAATTGACCATGTCGGCATAGCCGTCTTTGATAATCTGTTCGGCACTGTCAGGGTCTGAAATGCGATTGGATGCCATGATCGGAACCGAAACAGCTTTTTTTATATTGAGGGCTAAAAACGCAAAGGCCGACCTCGGCAAGTGCATGGGCAGCTGCGGTACGCGCGATTCATGCCAGCCGCCGGTTACATTGATGCCATCCACACCGGCTTGCTCGTATACCTTCGCAAATTCGGGCGTTTCAGTATCCGTATTGCTGTCTTTCACAAAATCATTTCCCGCCATGCGGATCGTTAACGGGTACTCCGGCCCCAGACGCGCGCGCATCAATTCAATCAGCTCTTTCGGAAACCGCACCCGATTCTCAAAACATCCGCCATAGTCATCGGTTCGTTGATTGGTTCGCGGGGAGAGAAATTGGGTGATCAAATATCCAGCGGAAGCCAGGATTTCGATACCGTCAAAACCCGCGGCCTTTGCCCTTTCTGCCGCCCGGACGAAGGCATCCTGTACCTGATGAATATCTTGCGGTGTCATTTCACGTGGCGTTGTCTGGGAATAACGCGAATAGACCGCTGAAGGTGCGATGGGCTGCTGGCCTCCAACAAACATCGGATGCGAATACGCTCCGGCATGAAACAACTGAATCCAGGCCCGGGCCCCTCCGTCCTTGATGATCCCGGTAAGTTTTTGAAAATCGCCGATGGCATCATCGTTCGCTAAAGAAAGTGCAATAGCGCCGGAGCCGATAAAGTCAACGCCGACCGGTCCGACGGTTAGCATGCCAACGCCGCCATTGGCTCTTTCCTGAAAATAGTTAAAATAGCGCTCATTGAGTTTTCCATCGGTTGAATACAGCAGGCCCAGAGAAGGATAGGCGATTCGGTTTTTTATCTCCAGCGTATTAATCCGAACTGGGCTGAATAAATTGCGATACATGGTTATCTCCTCATTCAGGATTGCGGATTGCGGATTGCGGATTGAAATTTCAAACCTATCGTGCATTCAAAATCCGAAATCCGCAATCTGCAATCCGAAATCTTAATTACTCCAATGCTACAAATTTAATTGAAATGGATAGCTCCCACCATGGATTACCCTCTTTTGGGTTATAGAATCGAAAATTTTAAATAAATCGAATCGTCGCATGAATGTTTTCTCAAAACGCTCGCGGGCTTATATCATTCGTTGGTCTAAATTACAATCATCTGCTTCTTAGATTATTAAGATTCGACGCTTTCGCCGAGAGGATGCTCGCAAGAACCTTCGAGTCTAAACCCAGCCGTTACCCGGTCTGAGCTAAAATAGTATTGAGGTTTTAACCTATCTATACTAACATATTACCTGAATCTTGCATGAAAATAGATGAGAATCTTTTTGTTATTTAATGGATAATGATCGATTTTATTTCTCATCTATTTTCACCCTGGAGACAACGCGGCGACCCGGAGGCTTCCATCTGCTGCGTTATTAAGACTGAGGCATAGTGCACTATAGCCTCAGCCTTAAGTGCACCGCTTTGCGGCATGAAGCATCTGATTTTTTAAGATTAAGGCGCTTCTCCTTTTATATGAAAGCCTCCGACTGTGGTACTTGTGCAAAATCCAGGTATGACCGAATTGAACAGGAGCAATTCACCTGTTCTAGACTTGATGCAACCCATGTTGAATTGAGGCTTGAAGATGACTGAAGTTGACCCAAAAGATAAACCATCTGAGAATAATACCGAGGTTTCCAATGAAGTAAATGGGCCGGAAGACGGTGAACAGAAAAAAAATGTTGAAAATGCTGAACAGCGAAACGCTGATAATTTAGAAGCAACCGCAGCCCGTGAAGCTGCCGATACGCATAACCCTCTGATGGAAGAAGCATCTAAGATCTCGCCGGCTGAAGAGGAACCTCCCAAAGAAATGCAGGCCGTCGAGGACTTTGACCTCAATTTACTTCTGGACATTCCGTTAGAAATAACAGTTGAGCTGGGGCGCACCCGGATTCAAATTCAGGAATTGCTCAGTCTTGGACCCGGCTCAACGGTCTCACTTTCCAAGCTTGAAGGCGAACCGGTTGATATTCTGGCCAACGACAAATTAATCGCCAGAGGAGAGGTCGTTTTGCAGAATAAAAAATATGGGATTCGGATAACCGAAATTACCAGCCGAATGGATCGCATCAAGAGTTTAAGCTAATCGCCCCAAAGGCACACTACCCTGATTCCTGCCTTAATCTATCCCTTACGGAACTAAAACCCATAGTATCGTCCATGGAGCACCTAAGATTTCGGAATGCAGATTGCGGATTTCGGATTTTGAACGCGAGGTTTGTTTGATATTTCAATCTGCAATCCGCAATCTAAAATCCGCAATTAACTTTGCTCCGGAACAGCCAACGTATTCACCTCGTGGCCG
>JASFGM010000418.1:0-4003 GCA_050123755.1 Desulfobacterales bacterium | reverse complement strand
AAATCCATCGAACCATCCGATATGCTTAATTCCGAAAATCAAGCCGTTCTTGATAGCCGCGTTAAAGATATCCGAGATCCACGCAAATATCCCAGGATTCCTTATGTTGGACCGGTGGTTTTCAAGCATGATAAACAAAAATACAACAAAGGCTTGATTATAAATATAAGCCGGAGTGGCGTTTTTATCGAAACGAAACATAAAGGTTTACTCGGCCAAGCAATTGAGCTTGTTATCCCAAACAAAAAAATTGATAAACGTGTCAGAATAAAGGGCTGGATTGTGCGCTTGAGCCGAACCGGAATTGGTGTGACCTTTAAAGGCGCATTAGAAAGAAGAACGGGTAAGGAACGCAGAAGCGACTTAGATCGCAGAAGCGGTTCAGATCGGAGAAATAACCGCCGACATAGAGCAGAAGCATAAAAACACCCCCTATTTTTTATGCAAAAAGCGAATCTTTAAACTGAAACCCTCCCAGGTAGGCTTCAAGATTCATTATTCACCCACAGCATTAACAGATAACCGCAATCGGGTTTTAAACAAATGGTGTAATGTATATGTGCGAGCGGCATTTTCGAAGTGGATAAAAAAAGACTAAAATACGTTATCCTGGGAGCATGTTGCTCGGCTATCTTTTGGCCGGGGACGTTGGTGTTCGGATTACCCGGGATCATGAGCCGTTACTGGCAGACCGCTTTCAGCGTTGGTCCCGCCGAAGTGGGCCAGATCTTTTTTTTCATTCTAGTCCCCACCGGGATTTTTATGTTTCTCGTCGGCAGGCTGCTAGAGCAATGGAAACCGGGATGGTTTATGGGAATCGGGGTGCTTATTTGCGCCGGCACTACCGTTCTGCTTCCGCTGTCTTGGTCTTTTAGCGGTGTATATGTCTGGGCCTTTATAATGAGCGGCTCAACTGCAATGATCTATATAACCGGATTGACCGTCGTACAGAACTGGTTTCCGGATCGCCGGGGATTGGTCTCGGGCCTATTTAACATGTCCTTTGGCGTGTCTGCCGCCCTGCTATCACCTGTTTACAATTTCATTCTTGATGCGTTTGCCTATCACTGGGTAACGACGGGTGCCGCACTCTGTACGCTAATCTTTGGCCTGATTCCCGCCGGCCTGATTCGATTTCCTTTGCCGTCTGAGATTCCGACCTCAGGTGGTCAATCCCCCATAATGCCCAATAGCCGTCCATCGTCGATGACGATGTTTGAAAGCCTGAAAACCCGTTCATTCTGGGGGCTGTGGTTTACGTGGGCATTTGCCGGAGCGGCAGGTATTTCGATGGTTATACTATCCACCGCATTTGGCAAAACAAGAGGATTGTCATCCCATGAGGCGGTGCTATTATTAACCGCTTTTAATTTGACGAACGGAACCAGCCGGGTCATTAGCGGTTACCTTTCGGATTATATCGGACGCAAAAGGACGCTGACCCTTTCCTTTGCAATGGCTGGAGCGGCTTACTTTTGCATAACCCAAACAGGATCTTTGACGATATGGCTGGCGTTATTTGCGGCCATCGGATACGCTTTTGGTACTTTGTTTTCCGTTTCAGCCCCTCTCGTCGGTGACTGTTTCGGGATGGATCACTTCGGTTCCATTATCGGCCTGATTTTCACTGCCTATGGTTTTGTTGCCGGTATTATTGGGCCATGGTTTACCGGCCGCCTTTTGGATATCACCGGAGGCAATTTCACTGTGATATTTAGTTACCTCGGCGTACTGATGCTGTCCGCAGCAGTCTTGATCCAGATAACGAAACCTGAGACCGAGTGCATTCTACCCGTGCGTTGACGCGTCTTACAGGGTAATAAATTTTAAGCTTTTGTCGCCTTTCGCCCCGCCGCCTGATTGCGCACAGACATGATGCTGCCCAACGAAAAACATACCGTACCGCCGATGCTCAGCAACAAGCCTAAGGCGGCACCGAAACCTATTGTAAATCCTGCAACTTCTGGCCAGAAGGTATTTTGATCATGGGTTTGCACTAAAGCGCTTGAATTAAATCATAAAAGGGTTAATATCAGATCTGCTACCTATGAGAATGCCCGTCAGGCTATAGATCTGGCAATTGAACTTTTCCCCATTGAGTGGGCTTCTCAGGTTTTATGAAAAGATCTCAAAACAGGGAGACGATCGAAAATGGAAAACGTGGTTATCGTCAGCGGCGTACGGACACCGATCGGTGCTTACGGGGGATCACTGCGCAATCTGCATGTATCCCAATTTTGTGCTCTGGTTCTCATAGAAGCGGTCAAGCGCATCGGGATTGAGCCGGCCGCGGTGGAAGATGTGATTATGGGCCAATCTTACCAGAACGGCGAGTGCGCCAACGGCGCACGTTTGGCGCTGCTGGAGGCGAACTGGCCTGAAAGCGTGCCCGGAATTACCCTGGACCGCCGCTGCTGCTCCGGTCTGGATGCGGTTTTTTTCGGCGTGATGAAAATACAGACCGGCAACGCCGACATCGTGGTGGCCGGCGGCATGGAAAGCATGAGCCAGGCCGAACTCTATGTCCCGGGCGATATCAGATGGGGTCTTGGCGGGAAAATGGACCCAAAATGGGGGTTTATGCCCAAAGGGCACGGGGCGCTATCCATGTGGGGTACCCCTTTTTTCGACCGCATCCAGCGCGCCCGGGTGATGTCGCAACCCATTGATCGATATGGAGAGCTTAACTCCATGATGACCTGGGCGGAAACGGCGGCCCGCGAGGAAAAGATTTCGCGCCAGCAAGCCGATGAATGGGCCCTGCGCAGTCACCAGCGGGCCATCGCAGCAGTCGACAGCCAGATATTTAACGAAGAAATCGTTCCGGTTCCGATCCCCCAGCGCAAGGGAGATCCGCTGATGTTTGCTGCCGATGAGACGCCGCGTCGCGATACGACCCTGGAGAAGCTGGCCAGGCTGCGCGCGGTTTACCCGGACGGCGTCTGCACTGCCGGAAATTCATCCAGCGAAAACGACGGCGCGGCCGCTGTCGTGCTCATGAGCGCGAAAAAAGCCCAAGATTTAAGCCTGGCGCCCCTGGCCTATTTCAGGTCCTGTGCCGTTGCCGGCAGCGACCCCACCCTGACGTATCCATCGGTTCCCGCCGCAACGAACAAGGCATTGGATAAACTCGGAATCAGCATCGACGATGTCGGCCTGATAGAGATACAGGAGGCCTTTGCCGTCCAGGCCTTGGCGGATGCAAAATTAATGGGGATCGCCGAGAAAGATTTCGATAAAAAGATCAATGTAAATGGATCCGGCATATCTCTCGGCCACCCCATTGCCGCAACCGGAACCATGCGCCTGATCACGTTGCTGCATGAGATGAGACGCCGCAACGTGCGCTACGGACTCGAAACCATCTGCGGCGGCGGCGGACAGGGTATCTGTGCCATCGTTGAAGCAACCTGAATTGTCAATACCTTTTTTAGTGCACCAGGATTATTTACTGACCCCGAATTTTATGATTTTTTTATCTGTCTTGCGTATCAGCCTCCCGGCTTCCTCCAGGTATCGTAAATGCGAAATGGCTTCTCCGGTGGCAAACCATTTTTGAGGCGCCGGAAACTGACCCCAGTTTTCACTGGCAATATCCCAGGTCATATTTGAGGCGACCTGAAACGCACTCATTGAACTTCCGTTTAAAAGGGCGAGGACCTCATCTAATCTAGCGGCATGATGTTTTTTCAACTCTGCGATTCGATCTCCCGGGGTGTCAATTAGACCTCGGTGTCCGGGCAATACTCGATCAACCTGTAATTTTTGGACCTTGTCCAGACTGGCCAGAAAGTGCGCTAGGGGATTTTCTGTATCCGACCAGCAGACAATGTTGGGAGATATATCCATCAAAATATGATCTCCTGCCAGTAAAATCTTTTTGTCCGGTTCATACAGGCAGGTGTGGCCGATGGTATGGCCGGGTGTGGCGACGCATTTGAAATGATAGGCCCCGATCGCAACCACATCGCCGTCATCTAAGACCTTTGTTTGCCTTACCCAG
>JASFGM010000417.1:0-4004 GCA_050123755.1 Desulfobacterales bacterium | reverse complement strand
AATGGCTGCGTTGCCCCGCAAATGTAAGCGGGATTTCACATCTATTTGTATGAACATTAAAGTGTTCATCAGACCTCCGATAAATGCTCACATACCCATGTATGCTGAGGACAAGGCCTTTCTCGATCGGCCTGCGCCTTACTTTGATGCACACATTAATTTATTAAAATCAAGACGTGTAATCCCGCGTTCAAGCGGGAAACCTGATCTGAGGTTTTGAAACCACTTCTAAGGGGGTTGGAAGATACAGAGGGCAGCGCACAGAAAACAGATAACAGATGACAAAGGGCAGACTTTTTTCTGTTTTCTGTCATCTGACTTCTGTCTTCTGCTATCCGACACCTGACACCCGAAACCTGAAACCTAAATATTGTCCACCATCTCTTCAGGCGCTAAATTTTCAAAGCGGGTGTAAGCATCAAGGAATGTGAGGGTAACTTTTCCGGTGGGACCATTGCGTTGCTTGGCCAATAGGATTTCTGCCATTCCTTTTTTGGGATTATTTTCTTCCTGATTATATACTTCATCTCTGTATATAAAAGCGACCACATCGGCATCCTGCTCAAGGGCGCCGGATTCTCTCAGATCAGAAAGCTTCGGACGCTTATCATTACGCTGTTCGAGCATTCGGTTGAGCTGTGAAATGGCTAAAACCGGTATCTCAAGCTCTTTCGCCAAGGCCTTCAATGAACGCGATATTTCCGATATTTCAAGATCCCTGCGTTCAGCGCCGGCTCGTGTCTTCATTAATTGCAGGTAGTCGATGATGATAAGCCCGATATTTTTGTCCATTTTAAGCCGGCGCGCTTTTGCCCGTATTTCCATTGCGGAAATGCTGGGCGTATCATCAATATAAATCGGGGATTCGGATAAGATGCCGGCGGCATCCGTAAGCCGATGCCAGTCATCCATGCTGAAAAACCCGCCTCTCAAACGGGAGGAGTCCAGGCGGGCCTCTGCGCAAAGCATCCTCAGCGACAATTGTTCTTTTGACATTTCCAGGGAAAATACGGCCACTGGGATATTTGCATCAACGGCTGCGTTTCTGGCAATATTCAATGCCAATGCTGTTTTACCCATGCTCGGGCGGGCTGCCAGGATAATCAGGTCTGATTTCTGCAATCCGGAAGTCAGGTTGTCTAACAGTCCAAAACCCATGGGGACACCGGTCACCAGACTTTTATTACCCTGGTTTTCTTCGAGCGTTTCAATGTTGCCAATGATAAGTCGACTGATCGGATAAAATGACTGGCTTGATTTTCTTTCTGAAATCTCAAAGATCGATGCTTCTGCAAAGTCAATAATATCGTCGACATTGCCGCGGTCATCATAGCAGCGTTTGGCAATGGCATTGGTTTTCTCGATTAAGCGCCGAAGCGATGCCTTGTCGGCAATAATTTTAGCATAATGTTGGGCATTGACGGCCACGGGTACCGTGTCAACAAGTCGAGCCAGATAGCTTGCACCGCCAACGGCTTCGATTTGGCCTCTTGCTTTTAAATTGTTGGCTAATGTCACCAAATCAGCGGGTTCGCCGTTATCAAATAAGTCGATGATGGCTGCAAAGATCTTCTGATGCGCCGTTCGGTAAAAATCATCGGCTGAGAGAATCTCAACAACATCAAGCAAAGTGTTGTTGTCGACCAGGATAGCGCTCAGAAGGGATTCCTCCGCCTCGATGCTTTGAGGCGGCAGATGATAAAGAGAAGGATCTTTTTGGTTTTGCAACTGTTGATCTGCCATTGCTTTTGCGCGGCGAATAGGGTTGGAAAGGGGTGTTGCGCGTTCATGGCTAACCCCTAACCCGGACAAGCCGGAATTGACTATTGACTATTGAATATTGAATATTCAATCATTTGAAGATAGTGAAAATATCCCCATAAAATTGTTTTGCCGTAAAATAGAGAAAGATGATTTCTAAGGTGCTAAGATACACGGTCTTGAATCAATTGTAAATTACAAATTATTCCGGCACAATTTCAATCGATATTTCGGGTTCGACTTCCTTGTAAACCCGAATGGGGACCTTATACGATCCAACTGCTTTGATGGGTTCTTTAAGTAGCACCATGCGTTTTTCAACGACGATATCCTGGCCGGCGAGAGCATCTACGATGTCGCGCACCGAAACAGAGCCGTAAAGACGATCTTCTTCACTTACCTTGGCAGCGATGGTACAGGCCACCCCTTCAAGTTTTTGAGCCATTTCTTCCGCTATTTTTCGCTCTTTGGCGATCTGGAGTTCGAATTTAGCGCTGTCCTGCTGCAGCAATTTTCGATTTTGGGGTGTTGCCTGAACCGCCTTATTTTGGGGCAAGAGATAGTTACGGGCGTAGCCGTCCGATACCGTTACCTCGCTGCCGATGATACCGAGGGAATCAATCGTTTCTTTTAATATAACCTTCATCTTCTAACCTCCGCTAGAACCTATCTCAAAAATGCGTCTAAGTGCCCAGGGCTGCGTTGTCCCCCGAATTGAAATACTCACGTACTGCGTGTACGCTCCGTTTTCAATCCGCGGGACGCCTTACCCTGAACCCTTAGCCACTATTTTTGAAATAGGTTCTAATATTTAACAAGTTTTGTATACAGACCAAATTACGCTTTTATTTTCTTGAGTTTTCGGAAATTGAACCACATATCGAAAAGCCCCATTCCAATGACAGCTAACAACGCTAATTGTTGCAAGGCAATTAGACTGTATAATAGAATTTTAAAAAATCGCGGAACCTTTTTTTTTTCAAAGAAAAACGAAACGATGCCCATGCCCTGAAAAAAGTAGATCGTCATCGCGATCAACAGTATGTTTAAGCCGAACAATTTTGTGGCACCGACGGGAAACAGCATCAATAATCCGCAACCAATTACGGCCCAAACCAGGAAATCAGGGGCCTGCCATTGATTCAATTTTTCATAATCCGGATGAAGCCGAAACCTGCCTTTCAGCAGCGCTTTCGATACCAGAATATTGATCCAGATAACCAGCAGCGTCGAGGCAATTGTCAAAGCCGGAATAATTCTCACCAGAACGTACTGGATTTTACTCAATGAGCCTTGAATCAGACGCAGATTTTCATCTGACATCCCCAGGCTTTGATACAATGCCAGGCTTAGTTCTATATTACGGGCTACATATTGAGATAAAATGGTGAATAGCGTCTTGCCGGATACGCTGCTAAAAATAAACAGGCTAACAAGCGTGCCAATTAAAACCACTCCGCAGGTATACAGCATGGTTTTTTCAATCGGAAAGCGAAATTCCAACAGTTCCCCTAAAATAAAGCCGACCAGCAGTAGCCCCGCAAAGAACACAACATCAATCGTGAAGCTGCTCAGGACAACAACCATGATAATGAATCCCAGGATCGGGATAATGACACTGGTTTTCCTGCCAAGCTTGATGCGATAGTAAAGCGTCGGCAAGGGGATAAACAGGCTGCAGAAAAATCCGAATACAGGGATCAAAATGGAAGCAGCAAATATCAGACTGGTGATCAAAACGCCATTTACAATATCTTTTAGCATTTCCCCAACATATCCCAAGTGGTTGAGGATTATCCTTCGCCTAGCGATGATGTTGTCAATTTAATTCAACGGATCCAACGTAAGGCAGCAAAGCAATCGTACGCGCGCGCTTGATTGCGTGGGTTAATTCACGCTGATGCTTTGCACAACTGCCGGATATTCGTCTGGGAATAATTTTTCCGCGTTCGGTAAGAAAATATTTTAGTGCTTTTGGATCCTTGTAATTAATTGACATACTCGTATCAGCGCAGAACCGGCAGACTTTACGCCGATGGTAAATTCGTTTTTTCCGTTTTGGTTTTCTATGTGCATGATGGGCATTGGCTGCCATTTTATTTTATCTCCTCCTCGGTTTCAGTTGGGGTTGTGTCGGCCTCATTTACTTCGGGTTCGGGAGGCTGTGTTTCGGAAGGTTGCGCCTGCTGTTCAGAAGTCTCTGTTTCAGCGGGCTCCGTCTGATCTTCAGGCGTCTCTGTTTC
>JASFGM010000416.1:0-4007 GCA_050123755.1 Desulfobacterales bacterium | reverse complement strand
GGATCTATCTCTATGGCGTTGTTGTAGTCAGAGATAGCCATGTCATATTGGCCTTTACTAAAATAGGCTCTCCCCCGATTGTAGTAGGCCGAAGCATACTTCGGGCTTATTCCTATGGCGTTGCTGTAGTCCGAGATGGCTTTGTCGTATTGACCTTTGCCATCATAGGCATTCCCCCGATTGTTGTAAGCGTTAGCAAGCTCCGGGTTTATCCTTATGGCCTTGCTGCAGTCGGAAATGGCGTTGTCGTAATCTTCTTTGCGATAATAGGCAAGCCCCCGATTGTCGTAGGCCCAAGCATACTTAGGGTTTACCCTTATGGCGTTGCTGCAGTCGGAAATGGCGTTGTCGTAATCGCCTTTGTGATAATAGGCAAGTCCCCGATTGTAGTAGGCCGAAGCATACCTCGGATTTATCTCGATAGCCTCGCTGAAATCTGCGATGGCTCGATCATACTGACCCTCTTCAAGTAAAGCGATGCCTTGATTTAATAGTACATCCGACCGACCCTCTTCAAGTAAAGCGATCCCTTGGTTTAATTGTTCGTCCGACTGACCCTCTTCAAGTAAAGCGATGCCTTGGTTTAATTGTTCATCCGAATCAGTTTCTTTTATCTCCTCAGTAGTTGCACATCCGGTTAAAATCGTAAGTATCATAAATATTTTAAAGATGATTCGAAAGAATAATTTCATGACACACCTCCCGATAATCCTAATTTCATCGAGCGTCCGCTCACGGTTGGGCCACACAGGAGAAATTTGTGCAATACCAATTGTGCAATACCAACTGTAAGACAATCCGAATCTCCTGAAATTGACATATCGATATTTCCTTTCGCAGTCGGGTTTCTAATATGCAATTTTCGAAGCCAACAATTGATTAAACTGATCTGGATATCATCATCTATGTAATGCTATCTGTGCAAAAATGCAATGTGTTGTCTGATAACCAAATATCAGTCTATTGCAGACACATCGAGTATAACACAACTTTTGTAATTTTCCAGATATGAAACTGATATCACAACTTTTTCAGGGATTCAAAAGTACTGATAAGTTGGAGATGGAATTGCGATAACAGATAGGGTGGTCAGGTGCCGCGAATCACCCGTCCACCTTAATTACGACCAAAGTGATATCATCCTCCTGCGGCTTATCCTCCCTGAATCGTTCAAGCGTCTCGGTGATGGTGTCCACGAGCTGTCGGGCAGAAGCCGTATGGTTATTACGAATAATTTCCATTAACGCTTCTTTTCCGAACATCTCGCCGGCCTGATTGTGCATCTCCCATATGCCGTCAGTCCCGATCATTATAACCTGTCCGGGTTCTACGCAGCGGTGAAAAGAGTCGTATTCGAAAGAGATGTCCAACCCGAGTGCCGAACCTTGACCTTTGAGTTCATCAAACTCATCAGTATCCGGGTCGTATACCAGAGCCGGGTCGTGGCCAGCCCTGATCCAACGTAATTCAGGATCCGATGCAGTTAATTCGCAATAAAACAAAGTCATAAAATTGCCTGTATCATAAGTATCCAGGCTCAGATGTTTATTAACATCATTAATAATGCTAGCTGCCGGTCCCGGCATGGAGGCGCGCAGCATAATTTGAGCCCTGGCCGTTGCCATTAGCAGGGCCGATTCTATACCGTGTCCCGATACATCCCCAACGACCACAGCGAGCCGGCCCTGGCCGATATCTATGAAATCGTAATAATCCCCTCCTGTTTCGTAGCAGTACACACTGGAACCGGATATATCGAACCCTTGCAGAGTAGGGTCATCTTTGGGCAGGAGACTTTGTTGAACTTCCTTGGCTACTCCAAGAGCTGTGAGAATGTTAAGATGCTCTTCTAATTTGGGAACGATCTCGTTGAACGCGTGGATCAGTTGGGCGCGCTCATCTTTCATACGGGCTTTGAGTCTTACTGAAAAGTCGCCCTTCGCAAGCCGTTTCCAGGCGTCGATGATGGTCAGCATATAGCTGGTGCTAAGGCGGGAGGTGAAAAAGGCCACGATACCCACGAAAAATAAAGCCAGTACGACGGCAACTCCAGTGATGGCCGTCTGCTTTTTAGAATATCCCACAAACATCTGCCCAATTTCTTCAGGCAAAGTCATGATCTCTGATTTGGGTACGACAATCACGAAATACTGGTTCGCAATCATAGCGGCATATGCCCAGAGTGAGTCCACGCCTTTGTATGGCATATCGAAGTATCCGGATTGCTTGTTTTTTATATGTTGGAACAACTCCTCAATTTCCGGGCTTTGGCCAAATATCTCCCCTGCCGCATTCGATGCGGGGGGGGACGTTTTTTGTTGCGAGGAGATGACCCAGATTTTTCGTTTTTTTGTTTGGGGATTCGTTTCGGCACCGACGATAAAAGAGAACATCTTTTGGGACCAATCGGAGGCCGTTTCGCTTTCCACGAGGGCATGGGTGATCTTAATATCCATGCCTGCTACGCCAGCCAACGATCCGTCCGGGCGCCTAAACGGCATTGCAAGAGTCAAAGTGAGCTGACGAGTGGTAGCATCCACCATCGGAATCCAGGTAGGGACTTTTGCTTTTTTTGCTATTTTATACCAGAGCCGCTTCCGGGGATCATACCCTGTTGGATAGCCGCCGTGGCCCGGGTATGAAATATGTACCCCGTTTTCCAGGCTGACATATGCCCAAATTAGCCCCTCCCCGTAACCTTGATTGAGGCTTCTTAGCGCTGAGCTCAAACGTGTGAATCTGGAAATGTCCCTGGCTACCTCCTCCTTAATCGTACCCGGGGCCAAAAGGAAATTGGGGTGGTTGCGGCTGATAGACTTATACTTTTCAACGCCACCTTCGGAGCGGATCGGATGATTCCTCGATGGCGCCATATCCTCGGGAGCTGACAGTGGATCGTCAAAATCGGCGGCGTAAAAGATTTTGGTAGGAGGCGGCGGCGGCAGGGCCAGGGCGAGCTCGGCTTTGGCAGCTATCACCCTAAGGGCGAGCTCGGTCGTCACTCCCCCCAGAAGACTGAACGCAGCGTAGCTGCGCGTTGCACTCACCATCTCCTGTCTGATTGTATCCGTAAGGGTATTTTGGGCTCTCTCTGAAATGGTTTTTCCCAACCGGCGGGACGCATTCTGGGTGATCCAGGTGACGGCCAACAGTGGAACCAGACTGGCAGCTAAAAGAACAAGGAAGTGTTTCCAACGCAGTTTCATGATCCCTCCCATCTTGCGCTTAGACGGCTTCAGTTCGGTGGGAATCTATGTATCGCCGTCGAGTATGTCGATCTAAAACAAAGAAAATTCAGAAATGGCATGAAAACTTGAATATTCAAAAAGATGCGTTTTGGTCAACTAAAATTGAAGATTTAGGTAACTACCGATTAAGAGTATCACTAAAACGGGAAACCTGTGATATCATCCACATTTGGGGTGATATAAAAACATTTTTATTTTATTGCTTCAGAAACTACTTAGACCAGCATATTCCTGAATTAGATAAACTATTCTTTTCAGAGCTGATTCGTCCTTATAGGCTTCGTAACTGACCGTATAGTATTTGCCGTCCCGGTTGTCCCAGATCATGTCGAAATAATCCGCGACCGCCTTAATAAAAAGCGCGTCATCCTCAGCGGTAACCGATACATTGGCCTCTAAATTGTAATTATTAAGGTTTCTTCTGGTAAAATTTGCAGACCCCAGAAGTAATGATGCTTGCTCGCCCTGTTTTATGATCGCCAGTTTTGAGTGGAACTGTTCGCCGTGCGTGTCGTACCATCTGACCTCGATCTTGCTTTTCGATCTTTTAATGAGTTCCTCCGCGACCGGCCGGTTCGGAATCCCGGGTTTTTCAAAGCCGAACGCATCTTTATTCGGATCGAGAATAACCTTAATATGAACTCCTCTCACTGAGGCATTAACGAGTTCTTTGATTATTTGCCTGTCTGCCAAATAAAAAAGAGCCATATTTATTTTATCATTAGCAGTCGTTTCTCTGATTAGAGTCAAAAGCTCTTT
>JASFGM010000415.1:0-4008 GCA_050123755.1 Desulfobacterales bacterium | reverse complement strand
ATGATAAAGTTCCTCCGGCGTGCGAATGTCTGCTTCGGAGGCTTTTAAAATCAGGTCGATTTTTTTCCGGCCTTCCTGTTTAAAATCCCCGACGTCTCTGCCGTCCATGAGCACATCCAGGGCAATGCCAAAGTCCCTGGCGGTCATTTTAACCGCTTTGAGACGATCCCGATAAGGTATCAGTCGCGCTTCAGGAAACAGCAACTCCAGCGACGGTACCGGCCGTATCTGAGCTCCGGGAATTTCTTTCATAATGGCGCCAAACATGGCACCGGCCACCTGGACAATACGATTTAAATCATCACCGCTGATATTGACCTCGATGGTTCGGCCGCGCCCCAGGGAGGTCTGGAAGACACCGGCTTGCGTGCTCACACCAAACATGCCGGGAATCGAATAGATGGTGCGCCTGAACAGCGGCAGCAATTCACCGGCCCGCTGTTCAGCTGTGCTGGTGGCGCCAAAGAGCATAATCTGCTCGGCACCCACATAAAACATGTCCTTAATGCCCGGAAACCCATCATTGTCTTTACCGAAATAGGGTTCATTGATCCGGTAGATTTGTTCCCCGATGGCCTTGCGCTCATCAAATGAAAGCCCCGGCGGCGGAATCAACAGGTTAAGCACCAGATTGCGGTTGCCCTGCGGCAAATACTCTGCTTTGGGAAGCAACAGCCAGGCGCCCACAACCGAAATTGAACTGAAAACCAGAATGGTGGCCGTCCGGGTCATCCAGTTTCGGGTTGCCATCTTCACCATAGCCATAATGCCGTTGACCAATCGGGTACCGATATTTCTGCCGACTTGTATGTCGGTCTGACAGGAATCTTCACTTCCGGTTAATTCAAAAAGTCGCCTTGAGAACATCGGGATCACCGAAACCGAAACAAACAGGCTCAACGCGACGGCACAGGTGACCGCAATGGCAATATCCCGGAACAGTTGTCCGGCTTCCTCTTCCAAAAAAATCACCGGCAAAAAAACAGCTATGGTCGTCAGGGTGGATGCCAGAATGGCGCCCCAGACTTCCCGGGCACCGTCATATGACGCTTGGAAGGCGGATTTTCCCATACTGCAATGGCGGCCGATGTTTTCCAGCACAACAATCGCACTGTCAATCAGCATGCCGACGGCAAATGCAATCCCTGCCAGGCTGACCACATTTAGATTCCGCCCCATCAAATTCATAAAAATAAACGTACCGATAATACTGATCGGAATGGTGGTCGCTACCACAAGCGTTGAAATAAAGCTCCTCAAAAAAACCAACAATACGATGATGGCCAGGGTTCCGCCGATGAAAATATTTTGGCGCACCAGACGAATCGCACCTCGAATATAGGGTCGCTGATCATATACCCACTCGAGTTTGATTTTTTCGGCGGTGAGTTTTTCAGCGTTCAATTGGTTGACCACCACTTCCAGGCGGTCCGTAAGCTCAAGGATGTTGGCGCCCGGCTCCGGTTTGACTCCGATGGCAATCCCCTCTTTACCCAGGTGCAGCATAGCCCCGGCCAATTTTTCATAGCCGAAAGTAACCGTTGCCAGATCCGAGACCCGTATGCGTTGCTGGCCGGTGGAGCGCAGAACAATGTTTTCGATATCGGCGGCCGACTTAAACTCACCGATAGTCCGAATACGGTAATCCCGCCGGCCGACGCCCATGGTGCCGGCGGAAATGTTAATATTTTCAGCTCTGAGAATTTCAATCAACTCGGATATGGTCAGGCCGAAGGCCGCCAGCTTTTCCGGTTGAACGATGATATGCATTTCCTTTTCAGTACCACCACCGATGAAAAGGTCCGCAACGCCAGGGGTCCTTTCCAGATATTGTCGAATATTGTTTTCAAAATAGGTCCGATACTGGTAAGGCGACCGGCGATTATCTCCGGTGGTTTTAAGAACCATCCAGATCACCGGTGAGGTGGCGGCACCGGTGGCGGTGATAATGGGTTTGTCGACATTTTCCGGATATGAGGGAACTTCGTCGAGTTTGTTTGAAACTCGCAACAGGGCGTTATCCAAATCGGTGCCGATGCTGAACCTGAGTGTAACGGTTCCCTGGGAGTTAAATGAGGCGCTTTCCATCTCCAAAAGCCCGGGGATGCCTTTCAAATATTTTTCCTGCTCTTCGATAATCTCCCGCTCCACCTCATAAGGGGTGGCTCCGGGCCAGGTTGTGGTTACGGTGATCTCAGGCTCGATGACGGTGGGACTTAGCTGATAGGGCATGCGTGACAGTCCGATGAGTCCGAAGAGGACAATGAGGATGACACCCACAAGGACGGTGACCGGTTTTTCAATTGAGAATTTTATAACGTTCATCGTTTAGCAACTTCATTGAGCAAAACACGCACAATTGAGTTTTAACTCAATCGGGACTTTGTCCGACGATAGAGACCATCTGCCCGGCCCGCAATCGTTCGTTGCCTTTGACAACCACCTGCATGCCTTCCGCAAGGTCCGCGCTTTCCACCCCGGCGATCATTTCCTGATACCCGATGACGTTGACTGGAATCATCTGTGCTTTAGAATCTTTAACCGTAAAAACGACGATTTGACCGAACACCGCAATGACGGCATCCCGGGAGACAACCAGCGTTTTGCGGGGGGTTCCGACCGGCAGCAGCACTCTGGCCGACATTCCTTCGATGAGTGCCAGCGTATTCGGCGCACGGATTTTTACCGGAAAGGTCCGGGTGGCGACATCTCCGCGGGGAACAACGGCCATAACCGATCCTGATATTTCATTGCCATTGATGGTCGCTTTGATCGGCATTCCGACTCGAATAAAGGGGATGAATTCTTCGGAAACGTCTGCCACAATGTCGATCACGTCATCTTTGGCCAATATCGCCACCGTCGCGCCTTCGTCAAGCCACTCTCCCCGATCCACCTGCCGGTCGATGACAATCCCGTCAAACGGAGCGCGGATAATTTTCTTCTGCAGCTCGATTTCGATGCGCTCGACCTCAGCCTTAAGAGAGGAAACGTGTTTTTCAATCCCTTTGACACGAAAACGGTTTTCGTCATAAGATTGTTCAGAGATGGATTTGGTCTTAAAAAGTTTTTCTTTGCGCTCAAATTCGATGCGAGCGATTTCCAGCTCGAATTGCGCCTGCTCATAGGTGGCTGAAATTGCCAGCAGCCGTTTTTTCAATATATCCGAACCCAGCTCAATAAGAATCTGCCCTTTTTTGATTCGTTGTCCCTCTTCAAAACGCACCACTTCAGCCAAACCGCTCAGTTCAGAGGCGACGTCGGAGACTTCCTTATAAAAAACGGTACCAATAAATCCCGTCTGCGGCGCAACCATCCCGCTTTTTACCGCCGATACGGATACATTTGCCGGCGGTGGGCCTTTTGGTTTTTCGTGACTCCAGAGGGGCGCAAAAGAGAAACTCAACATCAGTCCCGAAATAAATATGATAACGAAATATCGTATGAATCTGCCAAACATGTTAACCTCCAAATACCTGATTTGTAATTGCGGACCGTTTAGATTGATGTTTGAATCGTGTTTTTGGATATGTCTGAAAAAACAAACGATCGCGCAAAAATTATTAATAAGATAAGGCAATTTTAACGGATGACAAGCCTTCGGTCTATTTCAAGGAGGTCGGTAACGCAGCTCTTGAGCGTTAGATGCATTTTTGAGACGGGTTCTAATGGGTTCAGAAGATATCGTCGGCAAGTGGCGGTTTCAAGGGGAATAATTTAGGTGGGGTCTGCTTTTAACTCATAGGAAGAGGTGAACGCTGGATAGGGTCATATTGATTTCCGAATCCCGCGCCGTGGCGGCAGAGGAAAAAAACATGGCGATATGGGGTTTTAGAACTTATATCACGGACATTTCAACCAATGGCTAAAATAAATGCGCCACATCCTGAATAATGCCTTTTACTTCTTCTCCGATTTGGCCTAATGTATCGGGATCCATTTGCAGAAATTTAGCCGAATCCAGCTCGTTGAAATCCACTTCCTCCTCAAAAAGGCTGTAGCCGATGG
>JASFGM010000414.1:0-4009 GCA_050123755.1 Desulfobacterales bacterium | reverse complement strand
CGCTGCCTCTTGGATTTGTCGTTACGATGGATTCTCTAAGGACCAATATTCCGCGCTATTTTATCGCCGGTTATATCGGTGAATACGAGTTGGGCATCTTTGCCACAATGGCCTACTTAAAGAAAGCCGGCAATATTATCATAATTGCGCTGGGGCTGGCGGCAGCTCCACGTCTGGCAGGATATTATGCCTCACGCAGTAGTTTGCAATACCGCAAGCTGCTTCTCAGGACGGTCGCTTTCGGCCTGTTGGTGGGAGCCAGCGGTGTGTTGGTTTGCGCGATCGCCGGACCCCAGCTGATGACGCTGCTTTATCGACCTGAATATGCTGCATACAACGAGGTGCTCGTTTTGCTTATGCTGGCGGCCGCAATCGACTTTGTTGCCACCTTTATTGACTATGGTATAAACGCCGCCAGATATTTCAAAGTTCAGGTTCCTTTGCTGGCTGCTGTTTTGGGCACAGCTGTCCTGGGTTGTGTCTGGCTAGTCCCGGCGCACGGGATTCGAGGAGCTGCTTTAGCTGTCGTTCTCAGTACCCTGGTGCGCTTGGTAATCGCCCTGGCTGTTATCATGCACGCCTTGCAAGCGATGCACAAGACAAACGAATAGCCTAGATCATCGCATAGAAAGCCGGATCGCCTACTATGGGTATGCCACCGTGACGATCTGGAAGCTTGTTGGCAGGCAGGGAAAGGGGTTAGTTTGGACGGGATGCGACGAGGCAAAAAAATCAAAGTTGTGCACCTGAGCAACCATGAAATGAGCTTAAAGGTGCACAGCCGCAATCAGATGATCTTTTTACGTAATCGCGGCTACGATGTATCCATGATTTGCAATCCAGGTGATTTTTTTACAGCAGATATGACAACCCCGGATGGGATCTTTGTCAAGGCCATACCGTTTCCTTCAAAAATTATGCCCTTTCAGGACATATCAACTTTTTACAGACTCTGGCGGTACATGCGTGAGAAAAGATTTCATATTGTCCACACCCACATGATCAAACCCGGCCTGCTGGGGCGGCTGGCGGCCCGCTTAGCCGGGGTGCCGGTGGTATTGCACACGGTTCACGGCTTTTATTTTCATGACCTGATGTCGGCAGGTGCCATCAAGTTCTATTCCACCATAGAAAAAATAGGGGCTATGTGTTCCGATCTTGTTTTGAGTCAGAACAGAGAGGATATAAACCGGGCCGTCAACATGAAGATCTGCCCGCCGGTTAAAATAAAATATCTGGGCAATGGTATCGACATAGACAGATTTCACCCGGGACGAATAACAGCTGAGCTGGTAAAGTCTAAACGCGATGAGCTAGGTATCCAGCCGGACAGGAAAATCGTTTGTCAGATTGCGCGATTGGTCGACCACAAAGGCTATCAGGATTTTTTTAAAGCGGCCAAGATACTCAAGGCTAAAAAATTTCCGGCTGTCTTTTTAGCCATTGGGCAGCGGCATTACAAAAACGGTGCCATCGATCCCGATCGGATGATCAAAGATATGAATCTAAATGGCTATGTTCGCTTTTTGGGCGAACGCGATGACATACCGGACCTGATGGCAGCCATGGATTTGATTGTTCTGGCTTCATGGGGTGTCGAAGGGATTCCACGGGTTATTATGGAGTGCGCAGCCCTGGGCAAGGCTGCAGTGGCAACCAATGTCAGCGGGAATCGCGAGGCCGTTCTCGATGGTGAAACGGGTTACCTGGTGCCACCCAGAGACCCGCGAAGTCTGGCTAAAGCCATCGAGGCCTTTCTGAAATCTCCTGTAAATTCTGGCAAAATGGGGCTAGCTGCCAGGCGACGTGCCGAATCGATGTTCGATGAGCGCAATTATTTCGAGAAAACGGATCAATTTTACCGACAACTCCTGAGGGCAAAGTCGATCCAAACAGACACGCTGAAACCGACAAATAATACAAAACGACTTGCCTGAATAAATTTATGCGAAATGAGATAATGAAATAACCTGTAAGGTCATATTCTATAGAGGTGGGCATGCAAAACCGAATCGTACGAAAATTTAATTTTTGGGCGGCGTTCAAGCGAAAAAAGTATTACTTTCTGTTCCCATTTCTATTCCTGATGGCGGCCACCGTCGCCATTGCATATTCACTGCCCATTTATTACAAATCGTCAACGACCATCCTGGTAGAGGAAAGCAATATTCCGGAGGGTATTGTCGAAGACAACTTTTTAGGATTTGTCGATCAACGACTTGAGACCATTACCCAACGAATCATGAGCAGGACAAGGCTATGGAATCTTATCGAAAATCACCGTCTATATCAAAGCTTAAAAGACAAATACACACAGGAAGAACTCGTTAACCTTATTAAAGAAAGAATCAAAATTGAGACTATCAGCTCTGATGTGTTTCAGGCAGCCTCCTCAACAGCCATAAGAGGCACCATTTCGTTTACATTATCTTTTGAAGATACCGATCCGCACGTTGCCCAGGATATTGCAAATCAGCTCGCTGAATTTTTCGTCAAGGAAAACGAGGCAAATTTAGAAAAAAGGATCGAGGATACGGTCTCATTTTTGGTTGAAGAAGCCAATATTTCCAGGAAAAAATTATTGGATCTTGAAAATGAAATAGCTGATTTTAAGGTCAAGCACATTCAGGAAATGCCCGAACAACTTGAGAATAGTATCGAAAAAGTTACTGAAATTGAAAACGAGATCGACACCATGCAAACGGACCTCCAGACTCTCATGGAAAGAAAATCGGAAACAGAGGGTCAATTGAGCATGACAAACCCTTACTCACCGGTTTTTGAGGCTTCAGGTGAAAGGGTAATGGAAACAGAGGATCAACTGCAGGTGCTGCGCTTCGAATATCTCAAGAAGAAAGCATCCCTTTCGTCCAAACATCCGGATTTAATCAGGTTGAAAGCAGAAATTGAAGAATTGGAAAAAATTGTCGGAAGAAAAGTCCACTACCAGGATCTGAAAACACATCTGGCCGGCCTGGAAGCCCAGTACATAGAGCAATCCTGGGTAAAGGGAGATGAACATCCAGATCTGATTGCCTTGAAAGATGAGGTTAAGATCGTGCGGGAGGAATTGATGGCGCTGGAAAACCAGATGGAGCACGAAGAAGAAATTGTGACAAAATCGCCTGACAATCCAGCCTACATCACTTTGCAAACTACACTAAATACCATAAATCTAGATATTAAAGCAACGATAGAAAAATTGGCGAACTTGCGCAATAGACTCGATGTCATTCAGCAGCGAATACGAAGGACACCGGAAACGGAGAGAGCCTATATCAGTTTGACCCGTGAGTACGAACATCTGAAGACCATTCATTCACAACATCTAACAAGGATAGCAGAGACCAGGGCGGCCCAGGAAGTCGAAGATATGAAAAAAGGAGAAAAATTTACCATTATCGATGTGGCCAGCTTTCCCCAGAAGCCATCACGACCAGATGTTCTTGTTATCATTATTCTTGGTTTGATCGTTAGTTTGAGCCTGTCTGTCGGGGTGCTCTTTTTTTCCGATAATTCTGATATGTCCATAAGAACTGACAGCGAGCTCGCAGAAGCCACTGGCCTCACTGTTCTGGTGTCCATTCCCTACATCAAAAATGTGTATGATAACGTGAAAACATTTTTTAATATTGCCTTCCAGTTCATTATCGCCTTGCTTTTTGTTGCGGGCGCGATCTGGGCGGCGCACTATTATTATTTAAATTATGCACTGCCCCGGCTTCCATAATCGGAGCATCTCGGGATAAGGATATATGGATAGAAGTGAAGAATTTTAAATTAGGATAATTTTGTTGATTCATTGCTTCAGCATGCGATAGAAGGTATTAATGTGGGAAAAATTGCCAAGGCATTAGAAAAGAGCGAATTGGGAATAGATATGGAATCCAGCGAAAAGATGGAACATATGCGCGAGGAAGAATTGGAACAAACTGACTTGGAGGAAACCGAGGCTGAGAAAGATCTGGGACCAAAGGAATGCTTACTGACTCAACCAAAGGGAGAAATT
>JASFGM010000413.1:0-4013 GCA_050123755.1 Desulfobacterales bacterium | reverse complement strand
CTCGATGATAATGATGGTGATGCCCAGATCCTGATTGATTTTGGCAATCAAATCCATGAGACTTCTGATCTCGGTTGCATTGCAGCCGGCCATCGGTTCATCCAGCATCAGAATTTTGGGTCTGGTCGCCAGGGATGCGCCAATCATCAGTTTCTTTTTGCCCAACAGAGTTAAAAGACCGGTACTTTGGAAACGTTCCTGTTCAAGATCAACAAAGCGGATCACCTCATCCACATAGGCAGGATCAAGTCCCCCGGCGGCACCGAAGCGGCTGCCCACAGAAATGCTTTTCTGCACGCTGAGACTGGGAAAGGTTTGGGGGATTTGGAAGGTACGGGCAATGCCGGCTTTGGCAATCCGATAAGGCGGCATGCCCGTAATATAGCGACCGTCAAACTCGATTCTGCCTTCGTAATTGTAAAATCCGGTGATCAGGTTGAAAACAGTAGACTTGCCGGCTCCATTGGGCCCTGCGATGCCGAATATCTGCCCCTGTTGCACCTCAAAACTAAGATCGTTCACCGCTTTCAGCTCACCGAATCGTTTGGTGACATTGACGGCCTTGAGCATCGCAAAATCCTCCGTTTATTTCATAATCGATGGAGAGATCAAAAGATTCGGGTTCGTGCACAAAACAAAGGCCTTGCGTCTTTCTATAGCTCCTTTTCCCGGCATTCTCCTTTTTTCATCGTCATCACGAGAAAAGATATAGTGGTTGTCAAACAAACGTTCTGGTATTCAAACGTTTGTTTCTACAACGATTTATGCCGCAATTCCGTCATTCGGAACATTATTATGGAAAGCGGTATAAAGGTCGAGGCCCGCATAATCTGAGTTCTTAGCATTTACCAATCACAAGATTTAATGTCAAGATCAAAGCAGATCGCAAAGGTCCTAACGGCTTTCACAGATAAGACCGGGATTCCGTGGGATCTGAATTGTCCTTTCAATCGAATATGGATTATCGACTATTTAATCCTGCCATTTTAGCT
Source organism: Desulfobacterales bacterium (assembly GCA_050123755.1). GTDB lineage: Bacteria > Desulfobacterota > Desulfobacteria > Desulfobacterales > JAHEIW01 > JAHEIW01. The sequence goes on along the minus strand of JASFGM010000413.1, from coordinate 3,021 downwards.
TCTATCGAAACAGCTGCGAGGCTATGCCGAAGCTTTGGTAATTTTTTTTATCAACGGCAGATCTGATCGACCATAGCGGCAATGGGATCCTTGTGGGCTTCAATCCAGTCCATGAGTTTGAGACCATGATTTAAAAAAACCAGATATTCGTGCTCATCCGGATTCTCAATGCTGTAGAAATCGACAAGGGTCCAGTGCAGCACGTAAAGATTGGCGGCGGCCAGCATCGCCGGCAGGTATGCTTTTTCCAGCGCCACCAGGGGGCCCGGACCGCCAGATTGTGCGCATCTCTGGTTATATGTGCGCAGAAACAATTTCAATTTATCCAGCATGAGACTACCGGCTGCCGGGCCGTCCCAGCAGGCACAAAAGTAAACAATTGCCAGCGCAAGATCGAAAAGCCGCAGGTCAATTTTGGACCAGTCAAAATCGAATACACCGATTACCCGGGAGCCTTCATATTTCAGATTTCCCTGATGATAATCGCAGTGAACCGGCATCTGGGGCATTCTGGCAATATCCTGTGCGGGGATCAGAACCCGGTCGACGGCGCTCAAGATTGGGTCGCGATGCTGCCGAAAGCATTGATCAAATCGGGTTTTGCCCGCTTTGCGGGAATATTCGGCATAGATCTGCCGGAACGTCCGAAGAAAATCATTGATTTTCGGTTGATTGCGTTCAGCGCCTTGCGGCGTGCGGAAATTTTGCCCGGCCTGATGTAAATCTGCCAGCACTTCAGCCGCGCTGATCATATCATTAGGAGCAACATTTGTATCAACCCACGTATAACGGTCTTCTCCCTCTAAAAATTCAAAAACAGCCCAAAATTCAATCTGCGTCCGACCGGCAATCGTCCGTTCTCGTTTAATATAGGTATCGCCCGTTTTTGAGGGAACGACACCGGCTGCCAGGTCAAATCCGTTTGCTTTAAGGTAGCGGACCAGCGCGTGTTCGAATCTTATTTCATTCTCGGCAATGGCCGGATTATATCTGCGAATAAGATACTTGGATTGACGCTCATTTAGTTTAGTCCGGATAGCAAAGCTGCGGTTCACATACCCGCCGTGCAGTTCCTCGGAATGCAGCAGTTCTCCCAATTCATAGTGTGCTTTTACAATGCCGACGGCTTCCTTGATCATTTGGTGACCCGTTTTTGATATAATTTTTCATAAAACGGCAAATGGTATTCATAATGGTCTCGGAGATGGGGTCGGTCGTCCAGACCGAAATCAAATGTTTCCATATTTTTTTGGATACCGCTGCTTTCGGCCGCATCCACGTGCCATTCTTTCCACGAGTCCCATTCCGGAACCTGGCCGGGGTCCCAGGACAGGGAATCTTTGATAAACGGGATGCCAACGGCCTCACAATATGCCCTTGTAATCCCTTCGGGATCACTCTCAAGTTCGTCGGCATCGATGAGGACCGGTGTCTGACCGGTTACCTCAGCAATTTTTTCAAAGAGTTTGAATTCCAGCTCGTAGCCGATCTCATCCCGCGTAACATCCGGATTCATGACCGCATGCGAAAGGATAGTCTTTTCAGGCTCCCTTATGAGAAACGTATGGGTCAGTCTTTTGATGAATTCGTCGTCTTTGATAATGTGGTCAAAGGGGTGATAGGCCATGTCTTTAAAAAAAACTGCCGCCTTATCACCTTCTTGCAGAATCCACTGCCGAATATCCGCATAACTGTGAGGGACGCCGGGATCGATGTGCTGGCCGGGACAATCCACCCGTTTCTCATAAACGTAATACAAAGGACTGAAAGGTTCATGCAGAACTTTATAATCGCCTCTTTCCATAAATACCCTTTCAAAACCCGTGGAAATAGAGCGGGGGTGGACCCAAAATGCGAGAATCTGTTCCATGACGAAATCCCTCCTGCTAAAATTATTTGTCGAATGATTTTCTAAGCGCCTTTTTATCTAATTTCCCCACACTGGTTTTCGGAATTTGCTCCACAAATTCATAGCGATCGGGGACAGCGTATTTGGGCAATTTGCCCTCGTCAGTAAATTTTTTCATAAACTGCATCAAATCTTCTGCGCTGACTTTGTCTTTATATTCGGGCTTAAGGATAACCACCATCAAAGGTCTCTCGCCCCACTTTTCATCCGGAAGGCCAATGGCGGCCGATTCCAGTACCGCTTCATGCTGGCTGATCAAATTTTCTAAATCCAATGAAGAGATCCATTCGCCGCCGCTTTTAATCACATCCTTGATACGGTCTGTTATTTGAAGATAGCCTTCTGCATCGATGTAGCCCACATCGCCGCTGTGCAGCCAGCCGCTGCGCCACAACTCTTTTGTTTTTTCCGGCTCTTTAAAATAGCTCTGCGTCAACCAGGGCGATCGCATGACGACTTCACCGGAAGATTCACCATCATGGGGCAGTGTTTTTCCCTGGGCATCAAAGACCTCAAATTCGGCCAACGGAATGGGTTTTCCCGTTTTAATAATCACATCCAGCAATTGTTCTTCTTCCCAATCCAGCATATATTCGTGCGGTGCGGCCATACTCATGACAGGACCGGTCTCAGACATGCCGTAGCCGGCATGAATCTCCACGCCCTGCTCTTTGGCAGCCTTGGCCAACCCTTTGGGCAGCCGGGCACCGCCGATGACCACCTTCCAATGCGACAAATCCACTTCTTTAACCGCCGGGCAGTTTAAGAGCATCTGCAGGATGGTGGGAACACAGTGAGAATAGGTCACCTTTTCATCTTCGATGAGCTTTAACAGTTTTCGCGGTTCGTACGGCCCCGGATATATCTGTTTGACGCCCAGCATCGTGGCCACATAGGGATAACCCCAGGCATGAACGTGAAACATCGGTGTCAGCGGCATATACACATCATTGGATCTGAAACGTCCAATGGTGTGATACGCGCCGCAGGCGACGGCAACCCCAAGGGTATGCAGCACCAGTTGCCGGTGGGAGAAGTACACTCCCTTTGGATTACCGGTCGTGCCGGTGGTATAAAAAGTTGTCGCCTTGGTGTTTTCATCCAAATCGGGA
>JASFGM010000412.1:0-4015 GCA_050123755.1 Desulfobacterales bacterium | reverse complement strand
AGGATTTGGGAATCGCAATTCATCCCACCCCAAGCTGCCCAGAATTACAGGTTTCGGCCGTATTTGATGAAGAAGCCTTGTTCGAATCGAGACGAGATGAATTCCAGAAGCCGTTAGGGCACCGTAAATCGATAACGAAGCCGCCTTTTGATCAATATGATACGGCTGCGGATCCCATTTTTTTGCAAACGAAATGATCTCTTTTTCAGTTAATTTGTAATCCCCAACCGACATTGTTTCTCCGACGCTCACATCTTCATAATATAAGACTTCCATAGACAATCCTATTTCGAAACGTTTATCTTAACTCATAAATCCTGCTTTTCCCTTTATGACAGTTCAATTATCATGGCCATTCCCAGGCCGCCGCCGCCGCATAATGTGGCCAATCCATACTGCACATCGCGTCTCCTCATTTCATGCAGCAAGGTTATAACAATTCTTGCTCCGGTAGCGCCCACCGGATGTCCTAAAGAGATGCCGCTGCCGTTGACGTTGATAATCTCACGCTTCTTTGTCAGTTCAAGCCCCATCTCGCATGCCAAATATTGAGCTGCAAAAGCTTCGTTAATCTCTATCAAGCCCATATCCGAAAGCTTCAGGCCTGTTCTCTGCATAAGTTTTTCCGTGGCCGGCACAGGACCCCATCCCATGTAATCAGGATCAACACCGACTACGCTGAAATCCACAATACGCGCCATCGGTTTGACGCCGAGCTCATCTGCCTTGGACTTCAGCATGATAACCATCGCAGCCGCCCCGTCATTAATTCCTGAGGCATTACCCGCGGTGACAGTGCCTTCTTTCTTAAATATGGGATTCAATTTGGCCAGTGCATCAACAGTGGTATCCGGTCTTGGATGTTCGTCCGTGTCAACTAAAGTTGGTTTTCCTCTTGAACCTGGAATTTCAATCGGCACGATCTCTTCTTTAAAGCGACCTGCATTGATGGCCGCTGTGGCCTTCATTTGACTTTGATAGGCCAGCTCATCCTGCTCATTTCGGCTGATATTGTATTTTTGGGCAAGATTTTCAGCTGTGATTCCCATTGCAGACCCAATTCCAATGCGCGTTACACCATCCCACATCATGTCTCTTACTTCTACATGATCCATGCGGGCTCCCCAGCGCAGGGATTCTATGGTATACGGTACCGTGCTCATGCTTTCCACCCCGCCTGCCAAAAACACAGCGTTATACCCCTGGCGGATCGCCATGAATCCCTGGGCGATCGCCCACATAGATGACGTACAGACGCGCATCACAGTGAAGGCCGGAACTTCCACCGGGACGCCAGCTTTGACGGCTGTCACCCGTGCGATATTGACTTCATCTTTAGCGCGTTGATAGCAGCAACCCCAGCCGACATCATCAATAACCGCAGGATCTATTTTAGCGCGTTTGATGGCTTCAGTCATGATGGGCACACCCAGCGGTACCCCTTTTAGGTTTTTAAATTGACCCCCGAAAGTTCCGATCGCGCTTCGAACTGCTGAAACAATGACGACATCATTCAAATCCATATCTTACCTCCTTTAAACCTTCGTATCAGGTAAATAGAATTTATTGAAATATCTTTAGGGCTGGCCTCCCAAGATAATGCCAGATGCGTGCCATCGCAGCTTAATCGATAGGCCGCCGGGACCCACATAATTAAAATTAGCGCAAAACAAATGTTTTCCTAAACCTGGGCGTTGACAAATCGGAAATCAAATCGTTCTTTTGGGCGATATGGGGGTAAGCAATGCACAGCATTTCGATCCTAAAAAACAGTATATTGTGTTTTGGGGCGTTGAAATCTGAATCAATTCTTTAAAAATGAGGGCTTTTTAAGCATTTTTTTCCCATCGTCGCCTGCATGCGTGACATTGCAGCAAAGAAACAATAACCTCAACACGCTATCTATATCTGTTGATTTTCAAATATTATGAACTTTGAGGACACCGCCATCCGATTCCTAGCGCCGGTGATCGTTTCTCGCATTCGGGATTTATCGGCACCCATTTTGCATTTTACCCTCATAGATCGACTAAAAATTCTCATCCATAGAATAGGCTTTAGTCCATGATCCATATTGAAGAAACTATTTTAGGCCCAAACACCATCAGTATTAAATTGGAGGGTGTACTCGATCAGCGTGCCATACCCGTTATTCAAGGTGTTTTTGACCCATATCTGAAGAGCCATCGGGCCATACAATTGGATCTGGAAGGCCTCATCCATATTACCCGTGAGGGCAGGAATTTTCTGAACGGAATCAAGCAAAAAATAAGCTTGACCCATCTACCTGACTTTATGCAATTGGACAATAGTCCCCCCAGGGGCTAATTTATGGCACAAAGCGCCAAAATATCAGGTGTGATGGACTGAATTCGCTTATGATTCAGAGGAGGATTGATTGATGCGCTATGGCGAAATCTTTAAATGGGATAAAATGGGGGACATCGACGTCATAAGCTTTGATGTACCAGGTGAAGCCATGAATACCTGGACCACGGCGGCCATCGATGAATTTATCGGGCTTTTAGATGATCTGGAAAAGACGACGGAGACGGTTGGCGTGATTTTCATTTCGAGGAAACCCGGCACTTTCCATGCAGGCGCGAATCTCAAATTGCTCGATCAATTGAAAGATAGAGAAGAGACCATCAAGCGCCTGGATGTATTTCACAATGCCTTTCGAAGACTGAGTCGTTTACGCTATCCAACCCTGGCGGCAATCGAAGGGCATTGTTTGGGTGGCGGGCTTGAATTTGCCCTGGCATGCACGGCCCGGATTGCAAAGGCGTCAAAGACGACTTTGTTCGGTCTTCCTGAATGCACCTTGGGTATATTTCCAGGAGGAGGGGGGACCCAGAGACTCCCGCGCCTTATTGGATACGGTGCCATCGAGCTCATTTTAAAGGGCAGGGTATTTCCGGCCGCCGAGGCTCATCATCATGGTATCATTGATAAATTAATTTCGGAAGAATTCGATCTCACTGAAGAGGCAGTAAAATTTTTAACGGAGATCATTTCCGCAGAAGATGTGTTGGAGAGAAAGGCACACGATTTTTCCAAAATTGATCAAGCCATTGATCAAGCCCGACAAGAAGTTCTGAAAGCGACGCGGGGACGCGAGATCCCCGGCCCGATGCTTGCCATTAAATCCATTCAGGAAGGACTGAAAGTTTCATTGGACGAAGGGCTGGAGATTGAGAAACACAATTTTGTTGAGGCGGTGCTTTCCAATGAGGCCAAAGGAAGCATCCATACATTTTTTCTGAAAACCATGAGCGACAAACCGAAGGCCATGATGCGCGAGGGCTTCGAACCCCGGCCGCTAAACAAAGCAGCGATTTTGGGTTTTGGGACCATGGGGCGCGGAATTGCAATTGACATCTTGAGGAATACCGAGATCCCGGTCGTGGTCAAGGACATACACGAATCTCTGGAAGCCGGCAAAGCTTTTGTAAGGAAGATATTTGACGGTTTGGCCGAAAAGAAAAAGATCAAAAGCGCTGTGAATGAAATAATGCGCCGTCTGACAATCACTTCCAATTATACCGATGAATTCAATGATGTCGATCTCGTTATCGAGGCCGTGTATGAGGATATTAAAGTAAAAGCGCAAGTCTACAAGGAGATTTCCAAAACAGTGAAGAATGACTGTATCCTGGCAACAAACACATCCTCCATACCTCTTAAAGCACTGGAACCCTATGTTACCCATCCGGCAAGATTCGCCGGTGCCCATTTCTTTTCGCCGGTCTGGCTCATGCAGCTTGTGGAAATTATACGCGCTGAAAAAACGAGCCCAGATACGATCGACAGTCTCTTGAATTTTGCCGGCCTTATTCGAAAACGTCCCATCATTTGCAATGACAATCCTGGTTTTGTCGTCAATGCATTACTGTTTCCTTACTTCATGGATGCGCTCGCTTTTGTTGAAAAGGGCAATCCGGTCGAAAAGGTAGATGCGGCATTCGTGCAATTCGGCATGCCGGTCGGTCCCATAAGGCTGATTGATGAGGTG
>JASFGM010000411.1:0-4039 GCA_050123755.1 Desulfobacterales bacterium | reverse complement strand
GGCGATTGTAGATTCTAAGCCTTTTATGGTTTGGAACGAATTCATTCAGCGAGGACCGACTTTTGATCACCTCTAAATCCGTCCGGTACAATATCATTATCAGCAATTTTACCAAATTGAATATTCATCTGGATATCCGAAAGAAAATCAGGCCCACCAAATTTAGCGGGAATCTAAACTTTGCTTGAGCGCCATGCAGACACAATATGTGCGATTTTATAAAAAAGATTAATAACTTGCAATTTAATCATACAATCATGAACATACCGCAATCTCTGAAAGGGTATATTCTTTCATGTTTACCGGAATGTTCATATGATAATCGTTATAAAATATGATTACTCCCCTTTTTCAGGTGTCTGTTCATTCACTTTTGACACAAATTCATGAAATGCCCTCCTTCCTTCCTTTTTCCAGAAATCACTATAGTATTTGCGGTAGGCGTCTGGTATGATTTGTTCAGGGTCGGCATCATCGTCATCCTCACTGAACCCGTGAAACCGGTCATGCCATTTAGTGAAAAACGACCGTGATTTGCTATGATATCTATCCTGACGATAGTGCCTGTAATTGCTGTGGCTGCCTCGATGGCCAAACCCTCCGAAGATAAGTCTGGCCAACAAGACAATGCCTACCGCCTGCCAATAGGTGATCGGTGGAATATTGAATATCGGCGTCAATGTTGCAGCCCACAACAGCTTTACCAGGATTCCAAATACCAGGGCAAAAACAACCGCGATGGCCGTTCCGGCGATCACCCAGAAAATGATGCGGTGAATATTGCCGCTGAATTTTTTTGATGGTTTGTAATATCGATTGTTAGATGTATTTTCCATTGTCCGTCTCCATTCTATTTTCTGATTGTAGATTGACACCGCGGACAAGCTTTTTCATAGCCCTTGATTTCCGCGATAAAAGTGTGTTGATGGGAACCTGCCATTCTTCGGCCACTTCCCTGAAAGTATATCCCTCTATCTCGGTTGCCAGTATCAATGCCCTTTCATTTTCCGAAAGAGCATCCAGAAGTCGATACAAGGTCTTGATTATATCCTGTTTTTCCAGTTTGGAAGCAGCCGACATGCCTTTATCTCGGATGATGTCGGCTAATCGGATATCTTCGTCTCCCACGACTGGTTGTTCAAGGGATACGGTCTCTTTACGTGTTCTAAAAAAATCCACAATTTCATTTTGCAAGGCCCGGTAAATGTAGGCAGATAGATTTTCAATAGGTCGCGTTATGTCAGCTCTCTGAAAGAGGTTGACGGCAACTTCTTGAACAAAATCCTCTGCTTCAAGGGCGGCAGCAGAACTCACTTTTTTCTTCACAAAATTAATTAGCTTCGCATATTCTGTCGTGAAAAAACGAGTCAGACGAGCCGATTGATCATCTTGAATTGTGCGCTTTTGCGTCAATTTTGCACCAGAATGGACATCCAGAAATAGGGAAAGGGGGTATTTATTTTATAATCCATGATACCCATGCACCTTAGCATACGGCCTATTTCAACACAATTATAGGCCGCCCGGACCGATTCAAACAGGCCATTTTTGAAGGGAAGATAATACAGCCATGACACCCTTTTGAGATCATGAACAAACAGGATGCCTTTTTTCCTGACCCTATTCAAAAGATATCGCCATGCGGTGTTTGGGTTTTCCCAATGGTGTAAAGAAAAGGTAGAATATACCAGATCAAATTGCCCCAGGCGTTCCATCATTTTCCCATCATCAACGCAGCCGCAGACATACTCGATTCGGCTTTCCACACCCAGTTTTTTGGCATGCTTTTGGGCAAAATCAATCATCCGGGCAGATGGTTCAAGTGCTGTAATCCTAGCTTCTGGCTTTTTTTGGGCGATCAATGCGGTCAATAATCCGGGGCCGGAGCCCACCTCTAGATAGTTGCCGTTAATGTCAAGTTGATCAAATTCTTTTAAAAAAGCCTTGAAATGAACCTCTTCCAAATGCCGATGGTTTTTCACATATGCCTCGACTTCAGGCACACCCTCGATTACGACATCCTTGTGGGGTATTCTTAATGTCATATCGCACCTCCTTATAATAGGGAGCTTCTTTTTACCAACTTTTTGATCACACTTTACCTGACGAACAAACTCATGATTTATTGCATTGTTCGCTAAAAATTTTTCTGACTTCCATCAACACATCCAACAAATTTTGGGTCCCTCTAATTTCCAACTAGGCGACGACTTCCCAAAACCCTGAGGTTGCAAAATATTGAAGGTTTGCGTATGTATTATGAGTCTGAATATGATCGTTCGTTGGTTTGTCGACTACCTATTAATCAGATGAAGGGAAAGGTCCATGACACAAATTACAATGCAGGAAAAGCTAGAAAGAGCAGCTGGCGTTATCTGCAAACAGGGTATGGTTCAGTTTCCACTGAGTGATACGGTAATCGCCATTGTCGTTTCCGTTGTAGGAGACAATGAAGAAGAACTTGACCTGATATATGCATTCCGCGAAAAGTCCTCTCAAACAACCGACCAACTCGTGGAATCGAGTGGGTTTTCAATGGAAAAAGTCGAGCAGCTGGCAACAAGCCTTGCTAAGAAAGGGCTTATATTCAATCAGCCTAGTTCCACTGGAATCATGGTTTACAGGCTTTTGCCGTTCATGCTGGTGGGAGTGATGGAGTACAAATTCATGGTGGAACTCACCGGGAGCCAGGAGGAGAGGGACCTCGCCAAGTTGTTCGAAAAATTATTGGAAGAACTCCGCGATCAGAATCAGGACAATTATGATGCGCTTTCGCCTCTGTTTAATTCTGCCCCGGCCGTAGACCGAACCGTGCCCGCCAGGATAACAGCAGACGGAAAACCGATTCAGATAATACCGATTGGTAAGACGCTTGAGACTGCCGAAGAATTCGTTCTTCCCAGCCAGACGGTTGAAGATATTATCAACAAGTTTGACGACATTGCCGTTGGGTATTGTTTTTGCCGTCAGCGACGCAGTCTGCTGGGTGACCCTTGCAGCACCGATGCCCCCACATTGAATTGTTTTACATTTGGCAAGTCCGCACGCCACACTGCCGCCCAGGGTTTTGCCAAAAAAGTCACCAAGGAGGAAGCCCTGAAAATCATGAAAGAGGCAGAGAACGCCGGATTAATTCACAAGGCCTTTCACCCGGGCTCCAAGGAATCAAAGCCGGAAACGAGCATCTGTAACTGCTGTAAGGATTGCTGTGATACCCTTAAGCTTTGGCGGAGCGGAACGCTGCCGCTGATCAATTCGACTTACCATCTTTCCGTGATCAATTTAGACTCCTGCACAGGTTGCGGCACTTGCGTAGAGTGGTGCCCTACGGATGCCATTATTTTGAATGAAGATGAGTTGGCGCAGCGGGATGAAAGTGCCTGCCTTGGTTGCGGGGTTTGCTCCCGGTTTTGTCCAGAGGGGGCTATTTCGCTTAAAGAGGGATTGCGACGCGTATTTATCATGCCGCCTCGCTTACGGCAAGCCCGAAAATAATAGCCGGTTCTAATATCATATACTACCAGGTACGCACCCTTCCAGTATCAATCTGCACAAAGTCCGACTTCCGATAATACCCCACCCCTCCCCTTTTCATGGCGCGGGCCGTATCTCTTAAAACCGCTGTATCGGTGCCGGGAAGGCGAAAATCAAGGGCTTTGCCCCGCATATGCAAACTGCCGGCTGCAACTCCTTTGCTTCGCCCGCGAAGCTTCTTATTTGTTGCTGGGGAACGGTATCCGCTGATAATATGCACTTCGCCGTGATTGCCGACCTCAGTTAGCAGGTCATACAGGAAGTCCATCAGTTTAGGATCGATGGAATGGATGTCACCGGTACGGTGGTCTCGTAAGATAGTGTTAATTTGGTCCAGTGCCTCTGGGATATAGGCATCGCCTTTCTTGTAAATCACCGTCAGACTTTCATGGGTGTGCGTATTGTAAAAGGAAAGTGATCGCTCTGTTTCTGATTGGCTCCAGATCGTTAAGGGGCTCAGGCATAAAATTAGAAAATAAAAAAGTTTTTGCATATTTTCGTTGCT
>JASFGM010000410.1:0-4045 GCA_050123755.1 Desulfobacterales bacterium | reverse complement strand
CAGAAAGCCATTCAGGCCGCACCGGATCCTTTATTCGCTAGCGGAGCTAAATTATTGCTAGGCATGACATATATAGCAGATGGCCAGTTAAAAAAGTCCGAAAACATGTTTGACGAAATAATGCAGTACAGCGAGAACCTGGGTGCTGAGATCGTCGGATCAGCAGGTAGATTTTTTCATGGCATTATCATGATTATCAAAGGTAATCTGTACCAAGGCGTAAAAAGTGTCGAAGATTTACTAAGCGTATGGCACCAAAATGGGAGCAGATACCGCTATGTCATCGGCAAATACATGCTGGGAAGGCTTTATTTGCAAATTGTTGAGGGAACCGAACGAAGGAGTCTCTCATTTTTAGCCAAAAACATCGGGTTTCTATTGAAAAATGTTCCATTTGCCGACAAAAAAGCTGAAGCGCATTTCAATAGAGCGATTGAGGTTGCAAAAGAGATCGGAGCCAAAGGTCTTCTAGGCCAGGCGAAGCTGGATTTAGGAATGCTGCATAAGGCAAAGAATAGAACCGACCAAGCCCGGGAATGCATCGCCGCGGCGATCACACTTTTTGTTGAATGTGAGGCCGAAGGATACTTGCAACGGGCTAGGAAAGCCGAAGCATCTCTGGGATGAAGTTATAAAAAGTCGAATATGGTGCTTTATCGAATACTTATACTTCTAAGCCGCTTTTTGCTGTTTTGCTAATTCGGCCTTAACGGCCAACCCGATTTTTTGAACCGTATACGGTTTTTTTACATATTTTCCGGCTCCAAGCTGCTGGGCCTTTTTGACCCGATCTGTTTCGGAATAGCCGCTTGCAATAATGGCTTTTTGCGTCGGGTTCGACTCAATGATGCGCTTATAGGTTTCCAAGCCGTCAATTCCAGGGGGCATGATCATATCCAAGACGATTAAATCCACCGTGTTTTTCTTTAGAAACGCAACGGCTTCCTCGCCGCTTTCAACTGTTTTTACCGAATAACCCAGTTGAGACAATATTTTTGAGGCAATTTCTCTTTGCTGTTGGGCGTCATCGACTACCAGGATGGATTCCCCCTTACCCAGGCAATCAATGGATTTTTTGTCGTATTGATGTTGGGCGTGTTGTTTTCGGGTTACCGGAAAATAGAGTTTAAAAACGGTGCCCTTTCCCATGCCGCTTTCAACATGGATGTAGCCTTTGTGATCCTTGACGGTCCCCCACACGACGGCCATACCCAGACCGGTGCCGCTGCGTCCCATTACTTTTTTCGTGTAAAAGGGCTCAAATATTTTGCTTATTTCATCCGGATGTATTCCAATACCGGTATCAGATACCGTTAAAACCACATAGTCCCCCTCTTCGACATCATCATAACCCCGGATGGGTTTATCGATATATTGATTTTCGGCCTTTATAAGAACCGTTCCGCCGTCCGGCATGGCTTCAGCCGCATTGGAAACTAAATTCATCACTGTTTTCGAAAGATGGACCGGAGATCCTTTTATATTTAAAAGCGCGGAATCAAGATGGGTTTGTATCTCTACCAGGGGGTGAAATGATTTTAGTTTTGCAAGCTGCGGGCTATCAAGATACTCCGTTATAACATCATTTAGATTCAAAACTTCGGAAATGGACACACCTCTTCTTGCCAGGGTTAATAAGTCTTGAACAATTGCGGCGGCCTTTTTGCCGGATTCCTGAATGGCCTGAATGGGCTCAAACAAGTGACTATCCCTGGGAAGATCCATTAATAGTAAATCCGGATAACTGACAATTCCGGATAGGATATTATTAAGATCGTGGGCAACACCCCCCGCTAGGGTGCCGATGGCTTTCATCTTTTGGGCCTGTTGAAGTTTCTTTTCTAATTTCTGCCGCTCCTTTTCGGCGCGTTTTCTTTCGGAAACATCCCGCATAAGCCCCCGGAATCCAACGGTCTGATGGTCAGGTGTTTTAATGGGGGTGGCGGATAGGTCAACCGTTATAACGTTGCCGTCTTTTAGATCAATTTCAAGATCGGCGAGAATCAAAGATTTGGCGTTTCGGCTTATTTGATTGAATACTTGCAACAGTTTTTCTAGAGTGTCAGGGCGCGAATTCAGCCTGGAGTTAATCCCCATTAATTCTTCGCGCGAATGCCCCGCAATTTTGCACAATGAATTGTTGAAAAATATTAGATGGCCGTCAAGATCGAGTTCAAAATAACCGTCTTCGATATTTTCAAGGATATTGCGATATTTTTCTTCACTTCTTCGAAGTGCGGTTTCAGCCTGAACCCGTGAGGTAATATCAATTATAGAGGCGATACTTCTTTGGGTACCCGGAATCCTGCTGGTCTGTACAAAAACAGTTCTGGTATGGCCATGTTTGCCTACAATCTTAAAGGTGTATTCAGAAGGATATTCATTAACTTGCTTTCTTCTTCTTTGATGATACCGGATCATTCTCTCGCGATCCTCATCGGCGACAAAGTCGATGATTTTCATTTTACCTTCGAGATCCGCTTTTGAACACCCGGCTAACTCCTCGGCTTTTGCGTTTATCTTGGAGATGGTCATATCCGCTTCAACCAGGACAGTTGCTGTCCCGGTATTCTCAAAAACGCTTCGATATTCTTTTTCGTTTTCCTGCAACGCATATTCGGCTTTTTTGCGATGTTCAATTTCTTCAAGCAGCGCCTGATTTTTAATATTCAGCTCTCCGGTTCTTTTTCTGACTTTGGCCCTTAAAACCACATTCAGGAACAAAACAATCAGGAATAACAATAAAGCACCAGCGCTAATCCACAACAGCCAGGTTATACTGGGCGGTTTGGACTCGACACCGATCCATTTGTTTAAAGACTGGTGGTAAATAGATCCGTTATCTATTTTAAGCGCACCCAGGTGGCGGTCTATAGCATCGATGATCGCTTTGTTTTTTCCTTTTGGAACTGCAAAGTGTATTTTTTGAGGGCTTAGAATGATTGCGCTTTTATGGATATCATAATTTCTCTCAAACTGATGTCCGTAAAGGTAATTGACAAGACCGGCGTCGCATTTTCCGATTTCAGCCAGCTTTAATACGTCCTCATATTCAAAGGCTTCTATAAATCTGCAATTTATACCGAACTGCTTAACCAGGCGCCTGAGATTTAAGAAATACACGTCATTCTGAAGGACGGCAATTTTTCGACCTTTTAAATCCAGGATGGACTCTATTTTGGAATGCTTGTTCACATAGATTTGGCCCCAATTGGTTAGCACATTTTCATACGTAAAATCGTAATCTTTTTTGCGCTCCTGGGAATAGGCAATTGGGCCTAATATATCGATGTCGGCAGACTTTAAATTCTGCAGACCTTGAGACCATGAACCATTGACATACTCAATATTCCAGTCTTCTTCGTCAGCAATGTAAGCGAGTATGTCCGCAAATATTCCTTTTATACCGCCATCGTTATCTTGAAACAAAAGCGGTCTGTTTTGATACACACCCATTTTAATGGTGGTATGCGCTGATACGCTGATCGGATTGGCAAGAACGGCCAGCAATATACAACTAATTAGAATGATGGTGTTTTTTTTCATAATCGGCCCACAAAATAGCTTTGAAAGAGATCGATGCGTTTATGGTTCATCTGAAATAAAATTAAGGTTAAGACCGGATCTGAACCCAGGACTTGCTCATTTTAAATATCGGTTGAATTGTTAATAACTTTAATAGGTTTTATGATTCCAGATCTCAAATACAGCTGTCATATTGCAATTTAAACGAAAGGATTGCCGACTATTTCGACTTTTCGGTCTTTTGGGTCAGAGCAATCACTGTCATACTGCTTATCTTTACCAAATTCTGGTTGATCATCGGATTGTATATCCTGGCCGCGCTTCTGATGAAAATTGTCGGAGAAAACATCGCCCAAGGATTGGGCAAAAGAACGATTCAACGCGAACTGGCCCAATCTGCATTTAATTTAAAATTCGGCGCGACGCTAGATTCTACCTGAACTCGGCTGAGATTTGATCATTCACGCCAAAGATATACGAAATTAGGGCCGCGCGCATCCACATGCCGTTGCGTTCCTGT
>JASFGM010000409.1:0-4054 GCA_050123755.1 Desulfobacterales bacterium | reverse complement strand
GAACCGCATGCTGGGCGAAAAGATTTCGATCACCTCCAAAAAGCCCCAGACCACCCGCCACCGGATTCTGGGTGTTATGCACCGCCCCGGCGCCCAGTTTGTTTTCATCGATACACCGGGAATATTTAAGGCCAAAGATACCCTGAATCTGCGTATTGTTGATACGGCCCTTTCAGCTTTAGGTGATGCGGATATGATTCTGTTTGTGCTGGACGCGGCCCACCCGGATCCAACGTCCGAGCATTTTCTGGTGCAACGGCTTCAAAAGCAAAGACCCGCGGTTATTGTGGCCCTGAACAAAATCGATTTAATTGAAAAATCAGCCTTGCTGAAGGTTATCGAAAAATGGTCAACCGAATACTATTTTGATGTCATTGTTCCCATTTCAGCCACCGAAGGCACCCAGGTCGAAGAACTCATTGGCGCCATGGAAAGTTTTCTGCCCCAGGGCCCGCCTTATTTTCCGGAGGATGCGGTAACCGATTTGACCGAACGCTTTATTGCCGCTGAAATGATTCGCGAAAGCGTGTTCCGGCTAACCGGTGATGAAATACCCTACGCCACGGCCGTGACCGTGGATTCATATGCAGAAGAAAAAAACGGCAAACTGGTTAGAATTGAGGCCAGCATTCACCTTGAACGCGCTTCCCAGAAAGGCATCATTATCGGCAAAGAAGGCAGCAAGCTCAAACGCATCGGCACCGAATCCCGCAAAAAAATCGAACACATGCTGGAAACCAAGGTCTTTTTGAAGCTTTTTGTACGGGTTCAGAAAAACTGGCGAAAGGATACGAGGGCGTTGAGGAAGTTTGGCTATTGATAACAGTTAAAAAAAAACGAAGCGGCGCCAAAGACGCCGCTTCGTTTTTTTGAATATAAATAGTATCCGGCTGTTAAAAGTTAGTCCCGGGTGCTTAAAGTTTTGAGTGAATTTTATCGTGGATGGCTTCAGATCGAGCCCGATCACCGAACGTGCCGATACGAACACCGACCTCGGTCATGTTATCACCCAGCCGTTTCAAGGTAATGGTATAGCTTTTGCCATCGGCCATTTTACCTTTGATAACACCATTAAAAGCATCATGCTCCGAGGATTCAGTGACCAGTTTTAGCTCTTTAACCGATTCAAGCGATGCTTGCCAGGTTTTGTCCATCGGGGCTTCATAGCTTCTTTTGAGATCCCCTTTGATGTAATAGTAAGTGCCGGCACCCGCCGCCGCCACAGCAGCTCCGAGAACCGCCCACTTGCGCGAACAGGCGCTTAAACCGATTAAAAAACAACAAAGCAAAGCAACCAATTGAAGTCGTCTTTTGACCATATCTCCTCCCCAGTGTAAACGTGTGAAAATTAGATGACTTTAAATTTTTAAACTATCAAACTCCTTTCGGCCTGTCAAATTAGAATAGCCGGGTTTTGGGTACTGAAAAGAAGGCATGCTTTAGTAGCGCCTGCTAAATCGACTTCTCAATTAGCGTTTCTAAATTTCTTCCCAGAACATCATAATATTCCATCATGCCCTGCTTTTTAAGCTTTTCAGAGGTCTCCCGTGGCAACTGCTCCTCGGATATGCCGTTTAAGATAAGATCTGTTTCGGCATTATCGAAGGTCGCACCGGCCACAGTCCATTTGCGTACATCTTTATTGGCCGGACAGACTTTCTGGCAGATCATGCAGCCCACCAGGCTGTTGTGACAGGCCGGCGACAGCCATTCGGGAAAATCTTTGGGCCATTCATTGAAAAAGGTAAGGCAGCGTTCGGCGTGCAGCAGAAAGCGATCGGATCCGATGGCTGCGGTGGGGCAGGCGTTGATACAGGCGCTGCACGTTTCACACTGTTCCATGACCGCGGGTTTTCTCCAGCTGTCTGCTTCACAGGGAAAATCGGAAATAAACACCACCGGCCGGTGAAAGCTGCCCGATCCCTTTACATAGGTGATGTTACTCTTACCATAATGTGCCAGACCGCTGCGCACCGCCAGCAGCTTTTGGGGCAGTCTGACTTTTTGGATCCTGTAGCCCAGCGGCCCAAGATGCGTCTGCAGAAGATCCGCCACCTGATCATCCGCTGAGAAATAATAGGTTGGTGGAATGATAACGGGGTAGGATTTATCCTCCCGGGCAAACATAATCCGCACCTGGGGTTGCGGTATGGATATGATGATCAGTGATTGGGCTCCCGCAAGCTTGCGCTGACATTCAAAATCAAAAGAAGCCAGATAGGCATCATACAGCTCTTTGTCCAACAGGCCCTTTTTGTGATGGGCCTCGATATCTATTTGAAGTTCCCTAAGGTGGGCAATGGAAACGATTTGGCCTTGAAAGCCCTGTTGCTCTATGCTTTCATACAATGCCTTGCTTAATTGAGGACTGCACATTTTCGGTCTCCTTTAAAAATTAGTTAATCGTTTTCGGCTAAAGTGCTTGACATGTGTCTAACCATCTATTAATTCTTAGGCAGTTATATTAATAGGTTTTATTTTATAACCTGTCAACTACAATTTGACGGTTATATTATGGAGAGAAATCAGGTGGAAAATGACAAGAAACACGCCGGAAATTTGAGTCTTCTGGGAGGCCGTCCCTGCCTGGATTTTGTTAATACGCTGGATTGGCGCGGCGCCGACCATCCCGAAGAATTTTTGCATACCTACCAGGATCTGGTGGCCTGGAGCCGGCACGCGGGTACGATATCCACAAAAGAAGCACGTATCATCATGCAGCAGTCTAAAAAGCGGCCCTCAAAACAAACCAAGGTTCTGGGTAAAGCCATTAAACTGAGGGAAACCATTTATCGTATTTTTGCATCCCTTGCAGAAGGCAGGCCGGCCACAGCCAAAGACCTGTCTGCATTTAATAAATTCCTTGCGCGAACCATGCAAAATTCACAAATTGTCAGGACCAAAGATGGCTACAACTGGGATTCAAAAGGTGAAATGGCCAAGCTGGATTGGATCCTCAATCCCCTGATCCGTTCGGCCGCTGATCTGCTGGTTTAAGATGGCCTCAAAAGGGTTAAAAAGTGCGGCGATCCGGTTTGCGGATGGCTTTTTTTAGACACCAGCCGCAATAGAAGTCGGCGCTGGTGCAACATGAGCAGTTGCGGCAACCGTGCCAAGGCCAGCCGGTTTTATAAAAAAAGAACGGCCGGAGTGAAGCAGAATAGGGGTCAAGTCTTCGTTTGACTTTTTTGGGACAGAATTCAAAACAAATCCCAACGGCAGGATGTACCCAAACCTCCTTGTGAATCGCGACAGCCATGATATACTCTTTTTCGAACTTGGAGACCTGGAAGGGCTGCGAGAGATTGGGATGGAGTTGGCCTTCTGCTCTGCACTTTTGGCATCAGTGCAATCAATTGTTGAAATCTTTGGTAATTATAAACCATGATCTCCATTCCTGGGTAGAAAAAATAAAACAGCGCTTAAAAAGAAAGGTCAAACGAAGACTTGACCCCAATGACTAAAAGGAGAATTTATTTAAATGTCTTTTTTAGCGGATGCTGAAATTGTTATCACCGCCCTGGAGAATTATTACCGGGAATCCATTTCCAAACAAAAGCCGGTCATCAATCAAGTTCCTCTGGAAACATTGATATCCGATCTGGATTTACGCGCCCATATCCAGGACGGCCGGTTAAGCGGCGAACACCTGGCCCAATTTTTAGCCAAATATCTGGAATCCACCACGCGCCTGCTTCATCCGGCCTATTTGGCCCACCAGGTGGGAACTTCCCATTATACCGGCGCTTTGGCTTCGCTGATCGACGGCTTTACCAACAACCCCATGGCCATTTATGAAATGGGGCCCGGAGCCGCCAGCATCGAGTGGTTCATGATCAACTGGTTGCTGGAAAAAGTGGGCTGGCTTCCGCAGCCGCTCAGGATGCCGGACAGTCCTGATCCGGTTTTCGGCGGCGGCGTTTTAACCCACGGCGGCTCGCTGGCCAATTTGACCGCCCTGCTGGCAGCGCGCAGCAAAATGGTACCGCAAGCCTGGCAGGAGGGCAACCCCCGGGATCTGGTACTGCTGGCACCCGCTGAAAGCCATTATTCA
>JASFGM010000408.1:0-4059 GCA_050123755.1 Desulfobacterales bacterium | reverse complement strand
CTTTGATCTCAAAAACCGAAGTTTTTAAGATATTATTCGGTATTAGCATCGCTTTCGCAATGTTATCCCCAATTTGGAGGTAGATTACCCACGCGTTACTCACCCGTGCGCCACTTTACTAGCTTCAGCAAGCTGAAGCGTTCTCGTGCGACTTGCATGTGTTAAGCACGCCGCCAGCGTTCATTCTGAGCCAGGATCAAACTCTCCAATTAAACTATAAAATACTGTGACGAATCACAGTATACTTACGTTGACCCGACTTACATACACGTCACTATTTAGTTTTCAAAGATCAAATGACCCTTAAAAAGGGTTACCGCATAAAACGCCGTATTTAAGGCTGCAAAAACAGCCTTTCCAATATACCAACTTAAAGCGTATTGTCAACCTTTTTTGTCTCAATTTGTCCGCCTATTCTACTTGCGAAGCCTGAGACGATAAACGGCGACATTACACTTGCTTCTATGGTTTGTCAAGATAAAAAGTAAATATTTTTGGAAATTCTAAAAGGCAAACCCAAATCTGAAATCTTATATCTTATGTCTGTATCTCAATTTTATGGAAACGTTTTTTCCCCGACCGCAGGACCATCGTTTTGTGCGCGTCTAAATCGGTGTCGCTAACCATATAATCAAATGATTCTACGCGGATTCCATTAATGTAAGCGCCACCCTGTTCTATCAACCGGCGCGCAGCACCACCTGACTTGGCCAGACCGACTTGATGAAATAGTTTAAAAGCGGGAATGCCCGCCTTAAGCGTTTGGACATCCACAAAAGAGCTCGGCACAGATGCATCATCAACGTCCGAATCACCTCGCGGTATAGCGCTGGACGGCAGAATCGTCTCCGGAACACGGCGGGCCCCAAACATGCTCACCGCCGCTTTATAGGCTTTAAGCGCCTCGTCTCTACCATGGGCCAACTGAGCTGCCTCGAATGCCAGAATAGTCTTGGCGCTATTTAGATCCGCTCCGCTTAATTTTTCAATTTCTCTGATTTCGTCCATCGGCAAAAACGTAAACAGGGCTAGGAAACGACTGACATCGCGGTCGTCGGTGTTTATCCAATACTGAAAATAATCATAAGGGGACGTTTTTTCAGCATCCAGCCACACAGCTCCCATAGCTGTTTTACCCATTTTTTCACCACCGCTGGTGGTAATTAAGGGGAAGGTGATACCAAATGCCGCTGCCTGATTTACCCGGCGAATCAATTCAACTCCGGCGACGATATTGCCCCATTGGTCACTACCGCCCATCTGAATTTTGCAATCGTAATGTTTAAATAGCTCCAAAAAATCATAAGCTTGCAGCACCATGTAATTAAATTCGATAAAGGTCAGGCCTTCCTCGGAATCCAGGCGGATTTTATAGCTTTCGGCCTTTATCATGCGGTTAACCGAAAAATGGCGGCCGATGTCTCTTAAAAAGGGAATATATTCTAATTTGGTAAGCCAGTCGGCATTATTTAACATCAGCGCTTGGTCTTCGCTAAAATCAAGAAAATGGGAAAGCTGCTTTTTAATACCGGCCGCATTTTCCGCCAAGGCCTCCAAAGTCAATAATTTACGCATTTCGGTCTTTCCCGAGGGGTCGCCGACCATACCTGTCCCCCCCCCAATCAGCGCAATGGGTCGGTGGCCCTGCCTTTGCATGTGCGCCAGGGACATGATGGGCACCAGACTACCGATATGCAAACTGGCGGCTGTTGGATCAAACCCGATATAGCAGGTAACGTTTCCCTGATCGAGACAGTCTTTTAATTCCTGGTCATGGGTTGTCTGATCAATGAATCCGCGCTCCTCCAAAATCTCCAGAACATTCATCGAGAAGGCCTTTCGTTGAATTGGTTCCTAAATTTTCAATCAATAAAGCAAAAGTTTGGTTTTGTCCACTGGAATTTATCATAATAATAGCCGCTTGCAAAAGCTTAGATCTTGTTCGAGGGCAAGGCGCAATTCGATTCAAAAGCGGAGCGCATTCATTGAAATAAAAAAAATAAATTTTCTATTCATAAATGAGAGATTTTTTCGTTGAGTAAGGCCGCACAAGGGTTTTTATCTGAGGCGTACTTTTTGTACGTTGAAGGTAAAAACCCGCGGAGAACGCAGCTCAGCGGAAAAAGATCCATTTAGGAATAGAAAATTCTATTTGTTGGCGTACTCGACTGCTCGCGTCTCGCGTATCACGGTTACCTTGATCTGACCCGGAAAGGTCAACGACTCTTCTATTTTTTTAGCGATGTCGCGGCTCACCAGGATGGCTTCCTCATCGGAAATCATCTCGCTTTCCACAATTACCCTCAATTCCCTGCCCGCCTGGATGGCATAGGTATTGGAGACGCCTTTAAAGGCGTTGGCGATATTTTCAAGATCCTCTAAACGCTTAATGTAATTCTCAAGCAGTTCTTTGCGGGCACCCGGTCTTGCACCGGAGAGCCCATCTGCAGCCTGGACGAGCAATGCGAAAACGGAATTCGGGGCTACGTCTTCATGATGGGCCGCAATGGCATGCACCACTTTCGGGGATTCATTGAACTTTTTCGCCAGACGGGATCCGATGAGGGCATGCGGTCCTTCGACTTCGTGATCAATTGCTTTTCCGATATCATGCAGCAATCCCATCCGGCGGGCCATTTTGGCATTGAGGCCCAATTCTGAAGCCATTATCCCGGACAAAAAGCCCACTTCGATAGAGTGTTGCAGCACATTCTGGGCGTAGCTGGTACGAAATTTCAATCGGCCCAGGGTCTTGATTAACTCATTATGGATTCCATGGACACCTAAGTCAAAGGCGGCCTGTTCGCCGGCTTCTTTTACAGCGATGTCGACTTCTTGACCGACTTTTTTAACCACATCTTCTATGCGTGCCGGATGGATTCGGCCGTCTGAGATGAGTCGCATCAGCGATAAACGCGCAACTTCTCTCCTGACAGGATTAAAGCCGGATAGTATCACTGCTTCCGGTGTATCATCGATAATCAAATCGACACCGGTAGCGGCCTCGAGGGCGCGGATATTGCGTCCTTCCCGGCCGATAATGCGTCCCTTCATTTCGTCGCCGGGCAACTGCACGACCGAGACGGTACGTTCGGCTACATATTCGCCGGCATAGCGCTGGATGGCCGTTGCCAGAATCTTTTTTGATTTTCGATCAGCATGTTCCTTGGCCTCGTTTTCTATTTTTTTTATTATTCTGGCGCCTTCATAGCGGGCCTCATTTTCCATGGCCCTGATCAATAGTTCCTTGGCCTGATCCGCCGACAATCCAGAAATTCTTTCAAGCTGCTGTTTCTGCTCATCGATCAGTTCTTCATACTCAAGCTCTCTGCGCTCGATTTGCCCCTCTCTTTTCCTCAGCGTTTTCTCTTTACGGTTAAGTTCACGCTCCTTGCGCTCATTTTGCTCGATTTTCCGATCGGTGTTTTCCTCTTTCTGCATCAAGCGCGATTCGCGTTTCTTTTGCTCCGAACGCGTCTCTTTCGTCTCGGCATCGAAATCACTTTTCATTTTGAAAAGTCGATCTTTTACTTCAAGGTCGGCTTCTCTCAAAAGCGTATCAGCTTTGCGCTTTGAATCCGCTAACAGGCGTGATGCTTCAGCCTCAGCAGTTTTGACCTTTTGAGTTAAAATTTTTCCTTTTACCCAAAAAGCAATCCCGAAACCGATGCCAAAGCAAATAGCACCGAGTAAAATACTTAATTCGCTCATAGCCCACTCTCCGAACAATTAAAAATGAAACGCTTGCGGTCTGCAATCGTTTAAATAAATCGGTTTTGTCAATTCTTTGGAACTAAATTACGGATACCACTTCTAAAATGAATTCATGGAGTGAAACTTCGGGGCAAGATTATTCGGAAGCGGAAAAAATAAAAGACTGGCTACATCGGTAATTCCGGAGACCGGCATTTTTTTATTAATTGCTCATCTAGGGTCAACGCAATTATAATTTTGTCGCATCGAAAGCCGGCAAATGGAGTTCTAAGGTCCTGTAAAAAAAAGAACCCCCACCAAAATGCCGTGTTGAAAGTTCTTTGAACCTGGGGTTCAAAGTGGGTA
>JASFGM010000407.1:0-4064 GCA_050123755.1 Desulfobacterales bacterium | reverse complement strand
ATCCAGCGGATTGAACCGCCGGCAGCTAGCCCGAAGTCCGTAAAATGAATGATCGCCAGAAGCGTCATGGCCAGGCCCAGCAGGGGATAGGCCAGCATGCGATAATATTTGTATGGAAAATGCCGGCTGATAACGAGCACGATGATGCCTGCAAAAGCGAAAAGCGCCTGTTTTTTTAAGAAAAAGTAGCTGGTTCCGAACTTTTTAAGTGCCAGTGTCGAGCTGGCGCTGTACACCATCACAATCCCGATTCCCACCAGGAAAAGCACGGGAAAAAGGAGCTGAACATCATAAATAACGGATTGCATATGGTGTTGTTTTTTCATCATTGTTCAGAAAATTAGAAGCTATCTCCTAGATAGCAAATCGATCCCACCAATCGTGGCTGGAAGCCACTCCCATACCTTATCGACTTCAATGGGAGCGGCATCTTGCCGCGATATATGAGCGTCTTTGCGTGAGGCCATTTTTTCTATCTTCTCCAACCTCAGGCTTTCCTGAAAGCCTTTTTCTTGATCTCCTCGACCACTCGTCGAAAATGATCTCCCCGTTCGGCATAATTGCTGTACCAGTCAAAGCTTGCACAGCCGGGAGACAACAGAACCACATCTTCGGGCTCGGCATTTTGATAGGCCGTTGACACCGCATCTTCCATGGAAGTGGCGACTTTTGTTGGCTTCAGCTGCCCCAGGGCCGAACGGATCGCCTCGGCCGCTTCCCCCATCACAATGAGGTCTTTGACATGCTTGCGGACAAGTCCTGCCAGCGCCGTGAAATCACCGCCCTTGTCGCGACCGCCCATTATCAGCAAAACCGGTTTTGAAAAACACGCCAGAGCGCTGGCCACGTTGTCGACGTTGGTGGCCTTGGAGTCATTAAAATATTGAACCGCCTTGAGGGTCGCTACATGTTCAAGGCGATGGGCCAGCCCTTTAAATTGGTCCAAAGTGTTCTGGATGCTTTCCAGCTTGGCTCCGGCAGCCATTGCCGCCAGACTGGCGGCGGCCGCATTTTCAAAATTGTGTCGCCCCAGAAGGCGTATTTTTGAGATATCCAAAGAGCCAAGATTTCGGATTTCGGATTTCGGATTTCGGGTTTCAGGATAGATCTTTTTAAGTTTAATTTCGTTCAGGATAATTTTTTTTCCGTTTAAAATAGCGCCTTGTTCGTTTGCCTGCAGGGTGGGGAAGAACAGCCGCTGGCTTTTAATTTCTTTTGTTTTGGCGCGAACAAGCGGATCTGCGCCGTTGAGCACCGCAACATCTTCGGCGCGCTGATTTTTGAAAATGCGGATTTTAGAATCTGCATAGGCTTCAAAATTCGGGTATCGATCCAGATGGTCGGCCGTGATGTTGAGCAGAACACACAACCTGGGTCTGAAGGCTTCGATGGTGTCCAGCTGAAAGCTGCTGATTTCCGCTACCACGATCTGCGCCGTTTCGCCTTTAGCGACATATTCGATCAACGGATTACCGATGTTGCCGCCCACAAACACCTTTCGGCCTGATTTTTTCAGCATGCAGCCTAAAAGCTCGGTAGTAGTGGTTTTGCCGTTGGTTCCCGTAACCGCAATGATCGGCTCCTTGATGAATCGTGAGGCCAGCTCGATTTCTCCGATAACCGGTATCCCGCGGTCACAGGCCTGCATGATGGGCGCGATCGTATGCGGGACACCGGGGCTGACCACGATGAGATCCGCATTTTGAAACGAAGCAGGGCGGTGCGGCCCCAACTCTATGCCAACACCCCATTGCCGCACGATGTCGACCGCATCTCCCAGTTCTTTTTCGCCGGCTGTATCGCTGACCAGAACCCGGGCACCGTGTTGATGCAAAAATCCGGCGGCGGCAAGTCCGGTGCGGCCGAGGCCGACAACCACGATATTTTTATTTTTGAGTTCCATGTTCAATTGGTTTTATTGGTTAGATTGGTTTTATTGGTTGATGTTTTCAGACTGTCGACAACGAATTAAACCAATTCAACCAATCCGACGAATGAAACGTTTTCTTATCTCAGCTTGAGCGTACTCATCGCCAGCAGTGCCAGGGCGATGGCAATTATCCAGAATCTGACGATTACTTTTGGTTCCGGCCAGCCTTTCAGCTCGAAATGATGATGCAGCGGTGCCATTCTGAAAATCCGGCGGCCGCTGGTCATTTTGAAAAAACCGACCTGGAAAATAACGGATAGGGCCTCGACCACAAATAGACCGCCGACCAGCACCAGCAGGATTTCCTGTTTCGTGATTACGGCAATGGTGCCCAGCCCCGCACCCAGCGAAAGAGAGCCCACATCTCCCATAAAGATTTGGGCCGGGTAAGCATTGAACCATAAAAAGCCCATACCGGCTCCGGCCAATGTTCCGCAAAGTATGGCGACTTCACCGCTTCCGACCACGTAATTAATCTGTAAATAATTTGCTATTTTGATATGGCCGGCAACATAGGCGAATATCATATAGGTGGTGGCGGCAATAATCACGGGACCGATGGCAAGCCCGTCCAGACCGTCGGTCAGGTTAACGGCATTGGAAGCACCTACAATCACAAACGCTGCAAATACAATGTATCCCCAGCCAAGATCCGGTGAGAGCTTTTTAAAAAGTGGGATCGTAACCTGGGTAGAAAAATCCGGGCTGGCGTAAACAAGATAACCGGCAATCAGGGCCAGACCGAATTGCAGCATGAGCTTGTTGCGCACATTCAAACCTTTGCTGCGCTTTTTGATTTGCATCAAATAGTCATCGATAAACCCGATCAACCCGTAACCGATGATGACAAAGAGCACGATCCAGGTAAAATGGTTGGTCAGGTCGCTCCATAAAAGCACCGATGTCACAATCGAAAATACAATCAGCAGGCCGCCCATGGTGGGTGTGCCGGCCTTTGACAGATGACTCCGGGGGCCATCGTCACGAATGTACTGCCCCACCTGCAATCCGCTGAGTTTGCGAATGATCCATGGCCCCAGCAGGAAGCAGATAAAAAATGCCGTCAGGCTGGCATAAATGGTCCGAAACGTAATGTAGCGAAATACGTTAAAGACCGACAGCGTCGTATGCAGCGGATATAGTAGGTGGTAGAGCATTTGTTTGTTTCTTGGCTATTGAGGCTGTTATGTTTTTTCTAAATCGCGATTATTTGCCTTCACCGATAAGTTTAAAGTGCGCTAAAGTGAACTAAATTGAGCTAAAATTAAGGAATGCTTCCATTTTAAGATAGACAGAATACATTAACTTTAGGCACTTCCAACTTTAGTTCACTTTAGTCACTTTATTTTAAGAGCGCTTACCCGCCCGCCTCGCCCGTCCGCCGCAATCTGCATATGCTTGAGAGCGGGACAGTCAACAGCGATGGCGGGCAGGCAGCGGCAGCCTTTAAAGATTAAGCCTCCGGCTTAATCTTTGCCCATTCCTTAATACCCTCAACAATGTTGTCCATCCGGGCTCCGCGAGAGCCTTTAACGAGAACCCAATCGCCGGGTTTTAGAGATTCCTTCAGGGCATCAAGCAGCGTTTCCTGCGATCCGATAAGTATATTTTCGCTTTTCATACCGGCATCCTTTGCGCCGGCAGCGACAGCATCTGCATATTCGCCGGTAACCCGCAGTTTGTTGATGTTTGCCGCGGCAGCCCAGGCGCCGATCTGGCGGTGCAGCGATTCGGCCTGCGCGCCCAGCTCCAGCATATCTCCGGCGACAAATACGCTTCGATTGTTGGCGCTTAAAGACTTCAGCGTTGTAATGGCCGCTTTCATGGAGTCCGGATTGGCATTGTACGTATCATCGATGACGTGAATGCCGCTGGCGGTCTGCGAAATGTTCATTCGGCCCCAGGCCGGCTCGAAACTTTCCAGGCCGGCTTTAATCTCCGCGGGCGGCAATCCCAGCAGATGACCGACAGCTGCAGCGGCCAGGGCATTTGTGACCATAAATTGGCCGGCTGCTTTTAGATCCACGGTCAAACTTTCCTGCGGTAAATCCAGGCTAAAGGAAATACCGGATGCTTTTTCGTTTACGGCACTAGCCCGAATACCGGCGCTTTCGGATAGGCCGAAAAAAAGGAC
>JASFGM010000406.1:0-4065 GCA_050123755.1 Desulfobacterales bacterium | reverse complement strand
CCAGGCCCAATTGGATGCCGACCGTCGCAAAGACCGCCTGACCGAAGCGCAGCAAAGGCGCCATTTGGAAGAACTCCGGCGTGAACAGGAAGCCTTGAGCCGTCAGGCCGAAGCGCTTTCGCAAAAGTGGTCGCGGCAGGGCGGGGTCAAGCGAACCCAATCTTCGCTGGGTTCCCTTAACGAGGCCATCAACCAGATGCGGGAGGCAGCGCGCAATCTCGGGGGTCGCGATCCCGGCATTGCTGCCGCCAGCGGGCGCAAGGCTTTGCAGAAATTGCGCGATCAGGAAAAACGGATACAGCGCCGACAGGCGACTTCCATGGCTGGTCTCGTAAAAGAACTCAGCGAAAAAGCTTTGCAGCTGCAGACTCAGGAACACGAAATCCTGACTAAGATGGAGGGATTGAGCGCTGAAGAAAGCATAAAAAAGGCCCGGGAGGACCAGCTGGCAGCCCGGGGCACCCAAGAGGGCATCCAGGAAATCATCTCAAAAAAGGACGACCTGCAGAAGGCGCTCCAAGAAACGGAAGATATCATTCGGGCGACGGGTGCCAAAGGGCGTCAATCGCAGCCGGAGATTGCACGCAAGGCCCTGGCAGCGCTGCGGTCTTTGAAATCCGAGGGCATCGGACAGCGGATTGAAGAAAGCAAAACCAGCTTGCAAGCCGGGCGGCTGAACCTGGCGATGGAAATGGAAAAAGAGATCGAGCAGTCCATCCATCGCTTCAGCACCCGCTTGGAGGAATTCGATGCGCTCATCCCCAAATCCGGGCCGGAGCGAATCCAGCAGGCCGCCGACGCCGCCGCCGCGCTGGCGCGGGAGCTGGAAAACCTGCGCCGCCAGGTTGAGGCCCTGAGATTGAAACAGGGAGACTCCGCTCAATCGCGGGGGGCACCCGGGATGCAGCCCGGAGGCCCCGGTCGCGATCAACCGCCGGATTTGAACCGGATGCGCGATGGGCTTGCGCGCAGTCGAAGGTATGCCCAGGGGCTTTTGCAACCCTGGGCTCAGGGTGAACGCTGGGCCGTAGATGCCAGATCCATTTATCGGGAATTGACACGTGCGCAAATCGAGGATTTTATGAACCAGCCTGACCTGTGGCAGACGCTTCTGGAGCCGGTGCGCGAACTGGCGTCCAGGCTGCGAACGCAGACGCAGATAAACCGGTTCAACGACAACGCCTTTTCACCTTCGGAACAGCCGCCGCCGCCACGATATGAATCGCAGGTTGAAACCTATTACAGATCATTGTCCGAAATAACCGAAAAAAGAAAGTAGACACCGCATGGCGGGTATCATCGAATTTCTCTTTGGCTACAAGGTGCCTGTATGGACACAAGGGACCTTTGCGTTTCAGACGCCCCTGGAACGAGGGTCTATCGCGGCTGCTGTGGCTGCGCTGATCCTTGCTGTTCTGATCCTTTACCGGCGGACAACCGCCCCTGCAGCCCCCTGGCTGAAGACAGTTTTGATCCTGCTGAGGTCAGCGGCCCTGGTAATCCTTTTGCTCTGTCTTTTGCAGCCGATTGTGACCACTTCGTCCACCAGACCCCTGGAAAGTTATGTCGGTCTCCTGATTGACAGTTCGCGCAGCATGACCATCCGGGACATGGAGCGATCACGTTCGCGCGGCGAGCTCGCAACGGATATTCTATACGGTGACGGCGGTCTGATCGCGCAGCTGCGAAAAAACTTCACTTTGGGCATTTTCGGTTTCGACCGCAATGCCCGGCCCATCTTAGGTCCTGGTGATTTGTCCTTTACCGGTGCCAGAACCCACACGGCCGCGGGTATGCAACATGTTGCCGAAGCCATGAAAGGTCTGCCCGTTGAGGCACTGGTCCTGGTCACAGACGGTGTCGACAACAGCAATGCAGATCCCCTTCGCATGGCCCGCATCCTCAACGCCCGCAATATGCCTGTTCATGTTATCGGTATCGGTGGCGACACGGCTGTCACCGATATTGAAATCAACCGGGTCAGCACCTCCGGATCGATTATGGAAGGCGGCATTTTCGAAGTGCAAATCACGGTACTGAGTCGAGGCTACGCAGGCCGTGAATTTGATTTACTGATCGAAGCCGGAGAGGATGTCGTTTCCGCTAAAAAGATCAAACTGGGTCCCGATGGCACGCCGCAACGGTATACCCTGCACCTGACGCCCAGAAAAGAAGGCGCCCTGATTTACACCGCTCGAATCCCTGACCAGAAAGATGAAATTATAAAGGAAAACAACCGGTTGCCATTTCTTGTGGACCATCAGAAGAAACGGGTTGAAATTTTGTATATTGAGGGGCATCCGCGAAACGAGTACAAATTTATCCGCCGAGCTGCCGGGGCCGATACGGCCGTGCGCCTTAAAACCTATTTAATGACAGGCCCGAAAAAGTTCCTGCGCCAGGATATCGATTCGGCCATGGAATTGGCGCGCGGGTACCCGGCCAGCGAAGCGGAGTTGTTCAAATATGACGCCGTCATTTTCGGTGAAATCCCCAGAAACTTCTTCACCGACGACCAATTGGCATTGACCCGGGAGTTTGTCTCCCGACGGGGGGGTGGTTTCCTCATGCTCGGTGGTTCAACCGCCTTTGACAATGGATTTATCGGAACCCCTATCGAGGATCTCCTGCCGGTGACATTGGTGCATGACAATTATCTGCCACCCGAATTGCGTGGTGGCGGACGCAAGGGGGATCATCCCACCGGTCGCACGTTTGCTCTGCGCCTGACCACCGAAGGGCAACGATCCATGCTGCTGCGTCTGGGAGTTGAGGATGAAGCCAATCAACAGCTGTGGCGTGACATGCCGCAACTTCAGGGAATCAATGTCACCGGGCGTGTAAAGCCGGGTACGACGGTGCTGGCCGTTCATCCCACGCTTCAGTTTCAAGGGGAGTCGCTTCCGGTTCTGGCCTATGAGCGTTATGGTCGGGGCCGAACGATGGCGATCATGACCGCTACAACCTGGAGATGGCAAATGCTAAAGCCGCACAAGGACACCTCCCACGAGAGATTCTGGCGGCAGATTTTGCGTTGGCTGACCGCCAACACGCCGACACCGGTAGAAATCTTACTCGAGCGTAACCACTTCAG
This sequence comes from Desulfobacterales bacterium, assembly GCA_050123755.1. Classification (GTDB taxonomy): domain Bacteria; phylum Desulfobacterota; class Desulfobacteria; order Desulfobacterales; family JAHEIW01; genus JAHEIW01. The sequence continues at coordinate 971 of JASFGM010000406.1, read as the reverse complement.
TACCGGTGATGACGTGAAGGTCAGGGCTCGGGTGTACAATCAGGGCTATGGACCGGCTTCCGATGAAACCGTCTGGTTAAAAATAGCGGATCCCGATGCAGGGGTTCAGGATGTGCAGATGCAAGCGGACATCGCGCAGGCCGGCGATTACGTTGCTGTTTTCAGCGCATCGAAACCCGGGATTTATCAAATGGAAGCTTCATCATCGGGCGCGCTGCATCAGAAAGGCTATGCATCGTTGAGTTTCCTTGTGGCGGATTCGTTGCATGAGGTGCGTGATGTAGCGATGAACAGCGAATTGCTGACAAAAATTGCACAGGCCGGAGGGGGTAAATACTATAACCCCAGGACCGCCGACCGCCTTGTCAAGGAACTGGAAGCCAACCGGAAGGTTCAGACAGTCAACATCCAGCTGGATGTCTGGGACATACCGATTGTCTTTTTCCTGCTGTTGGCCTGTTTTGGTCTGGAATGGTTGCTGCGGAGGCGCAAGGGACTGTCATGAGAATTTTCTTCTGCCAAGTAATTTGGGGTTGTCTTTTCTTCACTTCTCTGGCCCCGGCTCAGCAGCGCGACTATTTTTTACCCAAGCCAACCGTGCAGAAATATGCGGTTATTCTGGCAGGAGCGGCAGCCGAAGAGAAATATGCAGATCAAATCCATCGCTGGGCTTTGCATCTGCATGATATCCTAACCATTGATTACGGCTATGGCCCCGAGCAAATTGTCTTGCTCATGGGCCAGGTTGATCCGGATGATGCCAGAATTTCCGGGTCCTGCCGGCGCGAGATTATCCTGGAAAAGCTGCGAGTCCTAAGGGAAGTTCTTCAACCCGGCGATCAGGTTTTCTTTTTTTTATTGGGTCACGGCACCAGCAACGAGCAAGAAGCCAAGTTTGTTATCACCGGACCGGATATCACCGGCCAGGACTTCGCAACAATTTTAGAGACCTTATCCGAACAGGATATCGT
>JASFGM010000405.1:0-4086 GCA_050123755.1 Desulfobacterales bacterium | reverse complement strand
CTAAACGCGCGGGGGAACGCGGCGATGAATTACACAAAAGTCATCGGCCGCACGTTCGTTATCACGAACGAAAAGATTTCAGATATCTGGTACTCTTCAACTGATCTTCAAAATCAGTTCCCTCAAAAACCCTAAGATATTGCTTTGATATCCAACCCGACAGGGAGAACCCCAGCACCAACAGGATTCTCCCTTTTTTCAATTTACGCATAAATATTTTCAATCCATCGCATTGCTTCAGAATCACTGATTTTCCCCAAATACATCTGTGGTGTGGCTATATGGGAGTGCCTGAGGATAACCTTACTGATAATTTCAAATGGAACACCTGCGCGACTTGCATAAGTTGCAGCATGGCGCCTTAAATCGTGTGGCCTCAGATGAATCCCAACCATAGCCCCGGCATTTTTCAAAACGGCCCTGGCAGCTCCATAACAAATAGGAAAGATCCGCTGATCTTCACTGATGTTTTCAGCCCTTATGTATTCTTTGAGCCGGTCGGCAACTTTTTGGGGGATAAATATAAGCTCCTGTTCCTTGCCACTTTTAGGATCTCTCAGCAGCAGCTTCCGGTGGTTTATATCCTTCTGGGTGAGTTTCAGGACTTCACCGATCCGCATGCCGCCCCGGCCCATCAATTCAAGGATTAATCTGTTTCTTGTTTTTGTGGTTCTAAAAATGATCTCGTCCACGGTCTCTTTTTCGATAATATCCCAGTGAATGATTGGCGTTGATCTAAAAAGTTTTTTCAAAATGCGGCTGTCGCAAGGATTTTTTAATTCCGGATCAATGTTGTCTTTAATGAAGTTGAAAAACGATGTTATGTGGGCATATCGGGTTCGTTTGGTTTGTTGCTTTCTGCTGTCGGTGATTCTGTTTAGAAATGTGAGGATTTCATTCGAGGAGACCTCATCGATTTCCCTGCCGCCAAATTCCCTGCAAAATTTAGAAAGCGTAAATTCATAAGCTCTGATGCTATTCTTTTTTGGAATGGTTGCGGTGATAGGTCAGACAAATTTCTGCGGCTCTTGAGATTTTCATAATTTACCTCCCTTGATTTGATGGTTTAAAGGATATGGCACTTTGGCCATTGAGGCAAACTACGATATCGTTATGATACATGCAAAGATTTTAAGGGGCTTTTCTGTTGTGATATGAATGTTGGGGGGTTGAAATATTTATGCGTATGTGAATCTGTAATCTATGCGGGTATCCAAACAATCCGGCGAATGCATATCGCTTATGAGATATCAAAGGTTTTTGGATAGGTATAATTTTAAACCTCTTTTGGAGAAATCAAAGATTTTAGCAATGAAAAAACGGTTGTGATATCAGCAGAAATCTGCCGAATAGAACCAAGGAGGTGATATACAATATGTTGTGTCTTCCATAACCTAAGCTTTAGCCAATTCGGCCAAAATTTTTCTTACTTTGTCTGGCTCAACTAGAGTGCCCAGCCGCTCGAAGATCTCCAGAGCTTTCAATAGATACTCCTGCGCCTGAGTGATCTGGTTCTGCTGTTTGTGAAGCCGACCATAATCTGCATAGGCGAGCGCCAACTCATTTTCGGCCTTGATCTCTTGAAGCACGGCGATGCTTCGCTGGAAGTGGACCGCCGCCTGGGTTGGGTTGGTCTTCAGGGCAACCATGCCCAGAAGACGTTCAGCCCACCCTATGTAATACTTTGCTCCACTGCGGCTTGCGTTATCCAAGAGCTCTTCGATCGTTTGCCTTGCTTTGTCTTCCTCCCCGGCCAGCCAATACCCTTCGCCGAGGAAACACAATAGATCAGTTTCATTTGACATAAAGTGCCCAGCCCGAAAACTTGACAACGCATTAATCAAAAGTTCAATTCCCTTTTTGGGCTTTCCGGCCCGACACCAAGCCCATCCAAGACTTCTCTGAGCCCATGCTATATCCGCACGTGTTTGTGCTTTTTCTAGTGCTAATTCACCATATTTTATTGCCCGAACTGTATCGACCTTCCAGCCATAGTTTATTGAAATATTCCAAGCCGCGAAAGTAATTAAGCTATTGTCTGAATATTCCTCAGCGACACTCAGCGCCTTTTGCCCAATTTCCGCCGCTTCTTCCCATCGACCAAGGGATGAACAAGCCCTTGAGGCAAAGGATAAGGTATAAACATACCAACGTGGATCAAACTTCTGTTCTAAAATGCGGAGAACATCTTCTTTCAAAGAAAAGAGTTGGTCATAATCACTTAAATCGAGATGGATAGCTATTAAAAATGTATATGCATACTCAACTTCTTCTAAATTTCCGGCAGCCTCACTTAGTTGGATTGCTTTTGTTAACGTTTGGATTGCCTGTTCAAAATGACCAAATGAATACTCACACTGTCCCAATCGGGCATAAAATGCTCCCAACAGCTCATGATTTTTTAATTCCTTTGCTATAGGCTCCCAACGAACTAACAAGTTGAAATACTCTCGAGGCTTGAGAAGCAATAGAAACATGTACCCCAGGTTTACTAATAGAGAGATGCGCCGCTGTCGATTCTCCTCGGACTCCGGCAGATTATCAAGGAGTGCCATGGCCTCATCAAAATAGGTATTAGCTTCCTCCATGGCGTTGACTCTCGCCGCCTTCTGGCTGGCTAGCTCCAGATATTTTACTGCGTTTTCTGAGGCAGCGCTATTTTTAAAATGATAGGCGAGCAATTCACAATATTCTTCAAGGCGATCCGGATAGAGGGACTCAATGTCCCTTCCTATTTTTTCATGAACCTCTCTTTTTCTTTTAAGAAGTAAGCTGTTATAGGCGACTTCCTGAGTTAATGCATGTTTAAAAATGTAGGTGGATTGTGGATATATTCCTCTCTCATAGAGAAGCTCGGAGTCTTTTAAAACCGACAACTGTGGCAGTAATTCATTTTCGGTAAGCCCTGTTACCCGTTTGATTAAATCGTAGCTAGACTCTCTCCCAACAGCTGAAATTATCTGAAGCAAGCCCTTTGTTCCCTCCGGGAGGGAGTCAACCCGGGCCATAATCACATCTTGAACCGTTGCGGGAATTGTAACTTCCTTGATATCCTTTGTTGTGCGATATCTGTTGTTTTCTCTCTCTATGATTTTTAGATCTTTAAGGGATTTTAGTAGCTCCTCGATGAAAAAGGGCACGCCTTCACTCTTTTCAAGGATGAACTTTTCAAGGTCTTCATCGAGTTCCTGCGTGCCCAATATGTGAGATACCATCATAAGGCTCTCTCGATTGGAGAGCCGATTCAACATGACCTGATTGTGATAGGACTTGGCGCCCCAAGTGTGGACAAACTCCGGCCGGTAGGTGAATATCATTAAAACGCTTGCCGCCGGTATGCTCTCTAAAACATATTTCAATAGCTCTTCTGAACTCTTATCAATCCAATGGAGATCTTCAAATGCCAGTATTAAGGGCCGGACTTCGGAACCCTTCAGGGCGATTTGCTTAAATGCCTCTACGATTCGATCCTTTTTCGCCTCAGGACTCATAGGGATCTGATCGATGCCGCTGTCTTTAACCGCTAGGAGTTCCAAAAGATGGGGAAAGGTGGAAGTCTCATTAGCCCCGAACATTTTCAGACCCCTTTTGATCTTTTCCCTGATCTCAATATCCCCATTACCTTCATGGATATCGAAATTGGCTTTCAGGATATCGATGAGCGGATGATAGGCCACAGCTCTGCTATACGAAAGGCACCGTCCCTCCAGAAAGGTCACATCCTCGTGGGCGACGGCCTTTCGGAACTCATATAAGAGCCTGGATTTGCCTACCCCAGCTTCGGCCATGATGGAAAAGGCTTGGCCTCGACCTACCTTGCACCGCTCAAAGCCATCAAGCAGAAGCTCAAGCTCCCGCTCCCTTCCCGCCAAAGGGGTCAGTCCCCGCTCTGCACTGACGTCAAATCTTGTCCTCATGGTACTGGGGGCGATAGCACGGTAAGTATTGACTGGTTTTTCCTTGCCTTTGATCACCCGTTGACCCAGTCCCTCGAAGCGAAATAATCCTTCTGTAAGTTTGAATGTATCTTCTGTAATATAGGTTGTTCCCGGTTGTGCCTGCTCTTCCATTCTTGAGGCCAAATTT
>JASFGM010000404.1:0-4097 GCA_050123755.1 Desulfobacterales bacterium | reverse complement strand
CCGATATCATGCAGCAGTCCGGATACAAACAGCTCTTCAACCTTGTCATAGCGCAGATGATTGCCGATGACTTTGGCTCCCACGGCGCAACCCAGGGAATGATCCCAGAATTGTTCCTGCCGGATCATGCTGATTTTCTTGCGATTCGAGAACAGATCAAATACCGAGGTGGTTAAAAGCAGGTTGCGGATGGCATCAAAACCCAGCAATACAATGGCAGCGGTGATCGTCGAGATTCGCTGGGGAAACCCGTAAAATGACGAATTCACCAGTTTTAGCAGCCTGGCGGCCAGCACCTGATCGTCGGTGATGATCCGGGCCAGGTCACGAGCGGAGGACTTGGGGTCGTTTACGAGCTCCGTAATCTTTAATACCGTTCTTGGAAGCGTCGGCAAATCTTCCACCCTTGATATTATTCGGTCTAAATCAGGTGGGTTCATTTTCCTTTTCCCGGTCAATCAAACTTTTCTGCAGATGCCGACCGGTGGCTTTCATGATCTCTTGCATGATGGGCTCATCGATGACGTCTGCAAATTTGGCCTTCAATTCCGTTTCGATGGTTTCTTTGGTCTCTATTTCAGCCTCGAAATCGCTTTTACCTTCTTCTGGCGACTTGCCTTTAACGCTGACCCGATCGATTCCCCAGGTTTTCAGCATCCAAATCCGTTTTTTCGTCAGGGAGGTATCCTTCTCCAACAACAGTAAATCCTGCTGATTGTACACCGACCGGGCCAAATTCATGCCCGGTTTTAATTCTTCTATTTTTAGACGAATCACAATAATCTCTTTAATTCATTTTGGAGTGTTGGAGTATTGGAGTGCTGGAGTAATGGTTAATGGCTGGATATCTTTTACAATACGCCATCACTCCAGTACTCCATAATCCAAGACTTAAGACCGCAATTTTGCATTTACCTTATTTAGCTTAAGGTTCCCTTTCTGAATAGAGGTAATTGCATACACCTTTCCGCCGGTAATTGCAATGTTCTCGAAATCCGGATGCAATTTAAAGATATTCTGATCAAAAGATTATTTTAATTCAATAATTTATGACATTCAAGCCCTCAAAAAATATTCAAGAAAAAAAATTACAGGCCGATAACCCATTTAACCATGTCGGGTAAGCTGGATTCGAGCGATATTTAAGGATAGTTCCGATTCGGATGCGAACAAATAGGTCAAAAATAGCTAAAGTTTTTATAAATAATCCCGATAAAAACATGGTAGCCGGGAAAAAACGGTGGTCTGAAAGGAGGCGGGGTAAGAATTGCGAGACCAGAGATGGCTATCACAAGTGCAGTATTTAACGGTATTTTAATAATCCAATTTGGCAGGAACGCCAAAAAAAACAACCTAGGAAAGGAAATCTTATCATGGCACTAAGCACAATTAATTTAACAGGCGGTATGCGGGCCAATCTTTTCAGCCTGCAGAAAACTTCTAAAGAATTTGAGGTTACCCAGAAACGTTTGTCCACGGGTCTGAAAGTCAACACCGCTCTGGATGATCCCATTAACTTTTTCGCCGCCCAGGAACATAGGCTGCGGGCAAACGACCTGAACGGACGTAAAGACGGCATGTCTGAGGCCATTCAGACCGTTAAGACCGCCAATGTGGGTATCGAGGGAATTGTTAGCCTGCTGGCTCAGGCCAAATCGTTGGCCCAATCTGCAATGTCCGCCAGCTCAACTGACGCGAGCTCTTTTGCCTCCGCGTATGCGACGGTGATGGACCAGATTAATACGATGGCGGCAGATTCCTCGTACAAGGGAATCAACTTGCTGAAAAGCGGCGAATTAACCGTTCAATTCGCTCCGACAGCTGACGCTTCCACCTTGAAGCTGACTGGTTTTGGTACAACCTTTGCAGAATTCAGCGTTGCCGGTATGGCGGCTGCGGGCACGGGTCTTGGCTGGGTAAACGGCACAACTGTAGTCACAACTGCTATTCAGGCTGCCGCCGCTGGCCTTGAAGAAGCAACTGCCACACTTAGAACTGAAGCCAAGGTGATGGCCAACAACCTGTCGATTATTACGGCACGCGAGGAGTTCACCGCTATGATGATGAACGCGCTCAATGACGGCGCTGCCAAGTTGACCGAAGCCGACATGAACGAGGAAGGCGCCAACATGCTGATGCTGCAAACGCGTCAGGCTCTGGGTACGACCTCATTGAGTCTGGCCGGTCAGGCCGCTCAGGGTGTTCTGAGATTATTCTAACGGATAGCCGGATTTGGAGAGGGAGCAATCCCTCTCCAGACCTGATCTCCTGAAAGCTATCCTTATCCCCGGCCGATTTTATTGGGTTGAAAAATCCATTCATGATGATGTGGATCAGAAGTATCGTTAGCGCGCGAATCGGTGGATAATTGAAAAATGGCACTCAAAATCACATTAAAACCCAATGAGAAAATGATCGTCGGTGGCGCCGTGGTGACCAACGGCAACGCCAAAAACAGCGACTTGATCATCGAAAACAACGTTCCGGTTTTACGCCAAAAAGATATTCTAAGCGAACAGAATGCGGCATCGCATTGCGGTCGGATCTATTTCGTCATCCAGCTCATGTACATCGATCCTGAAAATATGACCGACCACCAACACACCTATTGGAAACTGGTTCATGAATTGCTCGATGCTGTCCCCCGCTTAACCGGACACATCAACGAAATTAACGAACATATTCTGATCGGTAATTACTACCGGGCATTAAAACTCGCCGGCCAATTAATCGACTATGAACAGGAGGTTCTTAAACATGCAGTCTCAGGCACACCCGCTGCAAGCATATGAACATGTCAGTAGCGCCACCCGGTCCGGCCGCGAGGTCGAAGCCGCCGTGCTCACCAAAGCAGCCCTAAAACTCAAAGAATGCCAGGATAACTGGGATGCCCCGGATCGGGAGCACAAATTGGACGAAGCGCTGAAGTACAATCAGCGTATCTGGAGTATTTTTCAAAGCGAACTGTCGCGCGAGGATCACGAGATACCCAAAAAATTGCGCCTCGACATTCTGCGACTGGCTGCATATATCGACCGTCGTATTTTTGAAACCATGGCGTTTCCGGCACCCGAAAAACTCAATATCGTCATTGATATTAATCATAATCTGGCTGCCGGTCTAAGAGGATCAGCCGTATAACCCCTCATTAAAAATGGCATAATCCATTACAATCATAATGGATTTAACCGCACCCGCAAATAAAAAAGGCCTCTTTTTAAGAGGCCGTTTTTAATTGGGTTTTCTAACGATAAAAATCTATTGGGGTAAATTTTCGAAATTGATCGACTGCCGATCCAGCGGCAACGGCCGGGGGCGTTCAGGAGAATTTTTAGCCGTTTCTCTCATTTCGATGCATTTCTTAAACATCTCCAGAATCGGTTTATTTACGATATCATACTCGATTGCAGTTCCCAATAATAACAAAGCATATTCATTCCTCTCAGCTTCAAGAAGCGTTTCGGCGAGTTCAGAGATAGGATATACCAGGTTGGGTCCCAAGTTCGTACCTTGTAGATCCTGGATAATTTTAAATCCTTTTTCCTTTTCACCGATACAAAAATAAGCGGCAGATAAAATAAATTGAGCAGGTGGGTAATCGGGCATCCGTTTGACCAGATCCTCAAGAACGTTAATGGTTGCCTGAGCGTTTCCCACATGTAATTCAGCCAGGGCATAATTATATAAGGATTCTTTAATATGGGGCGCCTTAGCCACGGCCTTCTTTGCAACCGAAAGGGCCTGCTCGAAGTTGGACAGTCGGTTGTAAAGGGTTGCCATATTGATATATGCGTCCGCAGCCATTAATTCAGAGGGATCGAGTGAAATCAGCTTTTGCCACAATTCAATCGCCATTTCGTTTTCTTCCAGAGTGGTTGCCTGAATCGCCATTTCGCGAACGGCAAAAATGTCATCTCCCATTTCCTCCATTTTTTTCTTTCCGATCTCAAAATAGACTTCCCCTTTACGCTTCAGCCGTTCCTTATCGAGTCGGCCGTAATGGTGCACCGGAATGCTGCATTGCTTTGTTTCGAAACCCTTTCTCTTCACAACGGGATCCACCAACTCGTGGACGGCACCTTCAAACCAAATTTGAT
>JASFGM010000403.1:0-4106 GCA_050123755.1 Desulfobacterales bacterium | reverse complement strand
GCTATAACACTAAATAAAAATTTATAGTAATTACAATCAGATAGAATTAGAATATCTATAAAACTATAAATAAACATGTAGTTAAATTCATAAATTTAGATGAGAAATGTAATAAAATGTGTTCTTCTGTTACAATGTAGTAGTGAATTAAAAAAAGGAAAGAAATCTATCGCTGTAAGTGTTGGGTAAAGAATTGAGAAGTACAAATAATTGCCAGAAGCCGATATCAATTATTTCTCTTTCTGCGCCTTTTGTGTGAAGGTTGACTATTTTTTTCTGCTCCTTTGCTACTGAAAGGAAAAATTCAAATACTTTTAATTGAGCATCATATTGAGATCTATCATCAATAAAATGGTGATCAAGGCCGATCTCACCAATCATTGGGCTTTTATCAATAGCGAAGGTAAGTTCCTCTAATCTTTTTAAAATATTCAGGAGCGTTCCATGGATGAATACCAAATATGGGGAAAACCAGTTCACACCTTTCGTTGATTTTCAAATTTCTTTCAAAAGATGGAATATCCATTGAATTGCTAATCGAAAAGATTTTATATTTTCTAATCTCTTCTAAGGCGAGTTCTAGTGTTTCTTCGTACCTGTCTATATGAGAGTGAGCATCAATTAGCATATAAAAACACTTTCACGGCATAAAATTAAATTTTGAGTATTGTCTATGAGTGGATGTTAAATAATGCAGTTCCCTGGTTACCCATGGCTCATTTAACAATGTTAGGAGATAATTTATTGTTATTTTGATAGATGAATTCAATCAAAGTTTGATTGAAAAGTTTTGTTTCTTCAAGCATTGGATGATGGCCGCTCTCGTCAAATAAATGATATTCTAAATAAGGAAATTTAGATTTGAAATCATTCCAAAGATAATATGGATTATTGAAATCATACCGCCCCAAAACTAGTAAAACAGGCATGTTTATCGTTTGGATATTTTTTGTAATGTCATATCTATAGTAGGATTTTACAAAATTTTATATTCCCTTGGACAAGTTGACTGTAACTCCTTCAAACAACCAGGAAGCGTTGTATTTAGCGTCATAAAATCGTTTGGGGGCGTTTAAGACATAGCGTAACACGCATAATATATTGACAAGAATCAGTTTCTTTGCCAAAGACCTACACATAAACTCACCTCTTTAAAGAAGATCCCAGCTCTGAATATATTGAGAATACCTCGGTTTTAAGCGCATTTGTGATATCGCAAGGATTTCTGAGCGATGCTAAGGCATGCTCGACACAGGACAACATGCCTGATTTGTGGTTAATAAATTTTGCAGATTAGCCAGGACAAATACACACTTTTTTAAGCCTTGATTTATTTTAGACTTCGTGCCTGAATTGAATCTTTGGGAGTACGCGGAAAATTTGGGACTTTTGAACGAAAGGTGAGTTTTTACAGAAGGTTAGATGTATAGCCCGAATGTAAAATTGAGAAGATTTTTATATTGCGCATACCTAATATGCAATTTCGAAAAAAAATAATTGATGGGGGAAATATCACACAATGGGCTTACAGTTATGTAAGTAGTATCTCAAAAAGATTGGGTAGCGTTAACTCGCAAGCCAAGTAACAACACCAATTCAAAGGCTGTTAAATATCACAACTTTTAAAAGGTATTCTAAAATACAGATGTGTTGGAGATGCCCGTCGCTTTGGCTTTTTCTTCATCAATCAATGAACTGTGACCTGAGTTAATAATAACAGGGTTATCTGAGCAAATTTCCTATAGGTTTTCAAGAAATTATTTACAACGCGATTCGGTTTAAGTATGTTCTCAAAATCAGAATAATTCAATAAGAATATCGATAGACGACTCAAATGAAATCACTTTCAAATGCTTCGGTTGGCCAACAGATAGATGCGTTACGAGAAGAACAGGTTTGGCGCACATTTGCCGATATGAGCCGGATCCACATTACGGCAATCGCGGCACTGGGGGTGTTTACGTTTGGCTGGTTGTTCGTCGGCGCATATCAATGGCTCATTACGGCGGTCTGCGCGTTGGACTGGTATATCGTCAACCTGATAAACAAGACGGTTGACCTTGATGAAGACAGCGCCAACGAGATCACCGGAACCGTATTTGTCCATCGGAAGCGCAGACTGCTGCTATCGGTCGTTTTTCCGTTTCTGCTGGTTTCCCTGATAGTGGTGCATTTCTTAAACCCGGCCATCACCGGACTCCGGATCACCTGCCATGTGCTGGGTTTTTTTTACAACTTTCCCCTTTTGCCCGGAAAACGGCGCTTGAAGCAAATATATTTCTGGAAGAACAATGCTTCAGCCGTCGGGTTTCTTATCACTGTATTTGGGTACCCCCTTGCCACGGCATGCTGGGGAAACCAACCCCATTGTTTTCCACCGGGAATTAGCTGGACGACCGTGATGTTTTCGGCTGTTTTTTTCTATCTGTTTGAAATCAGCTACGAAGTGATTTATGATCTTCGGGATGTAAAAGGCGATGCTGTTGCCGGAATCCGAACCTATCCGGTGGTCCACGGAATACCTAAAGCAATTCATATTGTCGACGGGCTCATCTTCACTTCCATTGCTGTCCTATCGATGGGCTATATGCTGGCGTTTGTTCCGTGGCGCATCTTTGTTATGGGTGCGGCGCCGTTTCTGCAGCTCGTTTTCTACAAAAATGCTATGCGCCGAGGAATTACCGCTAAAGACTGTATCAGAATCACATGGATGGGCGTCGCCATGCTTGTCACCTATAACCTATGGGTTGTTGCCGGTCTGCCGGGCGTAGGGCTATAAGCATGTTTCTCTTCGAAATGATCATAATTTCAATTACTGCCATTTATGTTGTGATGTTTACGGTAAACCATCCCGACGGCGGGCATTTTCTTCTGTGGATTGTCCTTGTTGCTACTTCAGCCTGGATTGTCGAAGAGACCTGCATACGCCTGTATGTCTTTTTTGGTTATAGTCAGAGCTGGCACATATTATTGAGCCACCCTCCTTTGATGGTCATCGTCGTATGGCCTGCACTCATCCACTGTGCATGGGACCTTGCGTCCCAACTGCTCGGATACGGGCACAGGTTTGTGCCGTTAGCTGCCGGCGGCATCGTCCTAACCGACGCTGCATTTATCGAAACGGTGTCGGTGCGCAGCGGCCTCTGGGCCTGGCAAGAACCCGGGATTTTCAATGTACCTCTCATCGGGATTCTTGGATGGGCCTGCTTTGCCTTTTTGTGTGTTTTTCTCTATGAGGAGGGTAGGCGGCGAAACTATCGCTTGTGGTTTAGTCTTCTCGTTATAGTGCTTCCGGCAGTTGGGACTCACCTGTTTCTTCTGGTATCCTGGTGGGGCGTCTTTCGTTGGATTAACATTCCCATAGAAGCAGAGCTTGCAGCGGCGACAGCATGGACCATGTCAATCGGCCTGGTTTTTGTTTTTTTACGATTTCGGGCCGGGTTACATGTCAAGAAAAAAACGCTGTTGCTGCGCCTGCTGGCCGCACTTTTTTTCTTCACTTTGCTGGTGTGCAATGCAGACGGCTCGGTATTTTTCATCTTATTCGTTGTTGCATTTGCCCCCCCCTACCTGACCTTAATGGCTCAGCAATACATAGTTCGTCATGAAAGGCAGACAGCGAGAGGTAATGTGTAATCGGAGCAAAATATTTTCAGGGTATAAATAACCGGATAGAGGATAATAATGAAAACCTATGCCACCGTAACGCTTTTACTAATACTCATGATCGCGGGGTGTGCCTCGTTCAAAGACATGCAAAAAACATGAAAGTTTGAAGACACATCCATTAGACTCCAGCTTCGCAATAGAGAGATTCGGACTATCTGTCACGGCCAGTAATCAGATCGGGTAGAAACCAAGTGGCGTTCAAAGGAAAATGCACTATAATTGATCCGGTGATCAAGCACAAGGTATTGTATATCGAGAAAATATGTTCAGGCGACAGGTAGCTTACCAATATCACATAATTCCGTAACTTGTGAACTATTGAGATAATCGGTACTTTACCAAAAGTACATGTTTCAAATGGATATCACAAGGGCTATTAGAAGGTGACTTGTTAAAGCCCGCTAATGGTGTACTCACTAAAAATTCAGACTTCAATT
>JASFGM010000402.1:0-4106 GCA_050123755.1 Desulfobacterales bacterium | reverse complement strand
AATTTAAAAATTTGATGCAGCTTACCGAAGATAAAAGCCGGCCCTAAGGAGGAACCTGCGTTTTGAAACCGACTCTGGACAAATACATACAGCGAGATTCCAGGATACTGAAAGTTTATGAAGAAGCCCGACGCCGATATGCTGAAGTCGAGTTATTTCACCACAATTTCACCCATGTGATGCGCGATCTTCATCGTGCGCTTGTGATTGCTGCTGACGAGGGTTCCGTTGACTATGGTATTTTAATTCCCGGCGTCCTTTTGCACGACATCGGCTTTTGCACGCCTGATTTTAAAAAACTGGGTCACGATGTGGCCGGTAAACGTCTGGCCGAAGAAATCCTCAAAGACCTGGATTATAGCGAAGATGAATGCAAAGCGATCGGTCACTGCATCCACGCACACAAGGGCAAGGCCGCGTTGCCCCGGACCGTTGAAGCCAAAATCCTTTTCGATGCCGATGTACTGGAAAAAGCCGGATTGGTCTTTCTGGTCTGGGGTGGCAAGATTATCAGTGAGTTCAGGGAGTCCATCCATGATTTTTTAAAGCGGGAAATTAAAGATCGCGGGTCAGAGCTGGAACGTGGGCTATATACCCGCAAGGCCCGGGAACTGGAAGGCGGGCGGCTCGAGAAGGTCCGCGCGATATTTTTGCAAATCCGCAGGGAGATCACCGAAGAGCGTCCTGATTACGAAATCACCGAAGATGATCTCTGGCAAAACGTTGCGCCTTAAATTCAAATTTAGGTGAAGGGTCGGGAGGGCACCAGAAACCCATTTTGCGGCAGACATAGGCAGCTTGAAATAACGTCAGAGGGCCCGCCCGGGGCTGTCGAAAAAGAGAATAGAAAAATTGACCGACGCCTCAATTTAATTATCAATAAGGGAGATTATCGATGCAAGAGGGATTTTATGATTTTCATACCCATACGGTTTTCAGCGACGGTGGCATGATCCCGGCCGGGTTGATGCAGCGGGCCATTGTGCGCGGTTGTTTGGGATTGGCCATTACCGATCATGTCGACAGCTCAAATCTGGAGTGGGCTTTTGAAAACCTGCTCAAGTTTGTAGACGAGCTCGGGCAGGAGTGGCACCCGGGTCTCGTGCCGGGAGGGGATGCCACCACGGCCCCTTTAAACACTCTGGGGTCAGACGCCCTGGATAAAAACTGGCACCTGCCGCTGATCCCCGGTGTTGAACTGACCAGTGTGCCGCCGCGTAAAATTGCAGCCTTAGCTGAAAAAGCCCGTTCCCTGGGTGCCAAATGGGTCGTCGTTCATGGCGAAACCATCATGGAGCCGGTTGCCCCGGGGACCAACCGGGCAGCCATCGAAGCCAAAGTGGAGCTCCTATCCCATCCCGGACTCATAACACCTGAAGATGCGGTTCGGGCCGCCGAGCTTGGTGTCTTTCTGGAAATTACCAGCCATAAAGGACACAGCATGGCCAATGGCTGGGTGGCACAACGGGCAAGAGAGTCAGGTGCCAAACTGTTGTTAAACACCGATTGTCATATATCGGCAGAGATTCTGGATGCCAAACAGCGACGCGCGATCGCCTTCGGAGCCGGCTTAACGGCAGCAGAAGTCGATCAGATCTGGGAAAACGGTCGCCGGATTATCGAACGGCTTTTTAATTAATCGCAGTGCAATAAAACAGGCAGATTAAAGATGACTGCGTTCGGCGACGAACAAAACAATCAATCAAAAAACACAGCGCCTGATATGCCCGTCTGCTGGTGGACGATAATGCCATCAATCTTCAGATTGCATAATCGTTCTATCCTTTGAACTTTATGGTCTTAATTTGTTTTTCTCTGCCTTCGTTTTGCATTGCAGTAAAATAATCTATGAAATCAATTTCTCTAGGGTACTTCCGGATCAACTGGATAGCTACCCAGATATTTCATCCATTTGGTCAGACCCTCCATTTTTTTCAAGACCCCGGCCACCTTTGCATTCTTGTCCGAACCTTCGAAATCAAGGAAGAAGCTATAGTTGCCTGGATCCGAGCGCAGCGGCATCGATGCGATCCGGGTCAGGTTGATTTCGGCATCTGCAAACAGTTTGAGTACCGCATATAGCCTGCCGGCCTCGTGCGGTACGGCAAAGATGATGGATGTTTTATCTCCGTTGTCGGGGTGCGGTTCCCGGGATAGAAGCAAAAAACGCGTGGAATTGGAAGGCCCATCCTCAATGCCCTCCTTAATAATTTCAAGGTCATACAATTCAGCACACAAAGAACTCGCAATAGCCGCAGCTGCCCTGGGATTTTCGCTGGCCAGCATTTTCGCCGCTCCGGCGGTATCATAATACGGACGGGCTTCCAGCTTGTTGCGC
Organism: Desulfobacterales bacterium; assembly: GCA_050123755.1. Lineage (GTDB taxonomy): Bacteria > Desulfobacterota > Desulfobacteria > Desulfobacterales > JAHEIW01 > JAHEIW01. The sequence continues at coordinate 1,768 of JASFGM010000402.1, read as the reverse complement.
ATCAGAAAGTTGCGGCACTGGGCCAGGGCCTGGGGATGCGAAAAGACCTGACGGATATCCCGATAATCAGTTGCTTCGGTGGCAAGCAGACAGTGGCTGACGGCCACCTTTACTTCCCCGATGACTTTAAGATCCGTGGTCGTCAGCAGATCATTTACCTGGGTGACCGCCCCCTCTAAAGAGTTTTCAACCGGCACCACCCCGAGGTCGAAATAACCTTCTTCAACGCCGCGGAATACATCGATAAACTCCAAACAGGGAATGTAGGCACCTTCTGGCACCAGCTGCCGCGCAGCCACCTCCCCGTAGGCCCCATGCTCCCCCTGAAATGCCGCCAGTGAACGGTCTTCATCCTGGAGCCGCTTGGTCTCCTGTACGATTGTGTTGAGCAACTGTCGGGTAAATGAGCTTTCGATAAGATCGAGATTTAAGCGCTCCACGCGCGCCAGCAGGTCATTCTCCTGCGCTGGGTCGCCATGGGTTTCTTCGAATTTTTTTGATCGCAGCGCCAGTCCCATCCGTTCTTGGAGTAAAACCAGAAGTTCCCGATCAATTTTATTAATTTTTTTGTGAATTTCTTCAGGTTTCATTTTTTACCTCATTTCGACTACAATTTCTCTTTGTTGGTTATTCAGATGGCAGGGTATTCAAAAAAGACTTCAACGGTCTCAGGCGCTTCATGATGTTTGAAAAGATCTCCGGCGTCAGGGCCTGGTCCGCATCGCAGAGGGCCTCTTCAGGTTTAGGATGTACTTCGACGATCATACCATCGGCACCGGCGGCGACTGCTGCCATGCTCATCGAGGCGATCAAGCTGATGCGTCCGGTGCTGTGGGTCGGATCGATGATGATCGGCAGATGGCTCAACTCTTTTATGGCCGGCACAGCGCCCAGGTCCAGCGTATTGCGGGTATAGGTTTCAAAGGTACGGATACCACGCTCACAAAGAATCACGTCCGGGTTGCCCTCGCTCAGGATGTACTCGGCACAGTTGAGCCATTCTTCGAGTGTTGAATACATACCCCGTTTGAGAAGCACCGGGCGTCCTGATTTGCCGACTTCTTTGAGAAGCGAGTAATTTTGCATGTTGCGGGTTCCAATCTGCAGCACATCGGCAAACTCCGCCACCCAGGAGACATCCCGGGGGTCGACTACCTCGGTAACGATCGGCAGTCCGGTTTCCTTTTTGGCTTTTTCCAACATTTTCAGGCCTTGAATACCCAGCCCCTGAAAGGCGTAGGGTGACGTGCGCGGCTTAAAGGCGCCGCCGCGCAGCATATCGGCGCCGGCGGCTTTGACTGCCCGGGCGGTATCTAATATTTGCGCCTCGCTTTCCACGCTGCAAGGTCCGGCAATCACGACGAAATCACGTCCGATTTCGATGCCGCATACATTGACAATAGTGCGTTGCGCTGTTTCTTGTGATACGAGTTTAAGATTTTTCATGGCTGTAATTCTTACCCGCCTGAACCGCAATAGCGAGCGCATTCCCCGCAGCTTGCTGCGGGGTTAGCGAGTGAATTATAGATCGATTAAAATTCCTTACGGGGAAGATTCCCTGCAGCTTGCTGCAGGGTAATCTTCAATCCCTAAAGCAGATCTCATGGGTTTAATAGAGTCTTCGTTGTGAATTTGTAATTATAAGATCTTCAACCGCTCTTTGTAATTTGGCCGATAGGCGTCGAAAATTTCAGGCCGCTGCTTCGAGCATACCAATACGATTGTAATCCAAAGGCCGGATCTGTTTTTCCGCTAAAACTTGAATGGC
>JASFGM010000401.1:0-4118 GCA_050123755.1 Desulfobacterales bacterium | reverse complement strand
CGATAAAAAACAACTTGAAAGGGCGGTACGGCATCAATTAAACCATAAGCTTCCCATCAAACCCGTCCACGCATCTGATGCAATGGGTTTGGCGCTTATCGGGTTGTACCGCTATCAGGATAGCTTGCAGGGTGTCAGGTAGTTTTTATTCGTTATTTGTTATTCGATGAGCCTTGCAAAACGGATCAATCCCAATAACAAATAACGGATAAATAATAACTTTGAGTTTTGGAGCGAAGCGATTACATGATCGGTTATATCGAAGGCAAGATTCTCAAAAGGGAAGAAGAGCGGGTGTTGGTGCTCGCCAATCAGGTTGGGTATGAAATCTTACTCCCGGCCTTTGTAATGGAAGGTTTGGCAACAAAAAAAGTGGGTGACGACATTGCGCTGTATATATTTTACCAACAAACCGATCGGCAACCCAAACCCATCCTAATTGGATTCAATCTGGAGGCAGAAAAGGAATTTTTTCAATTTTTTATCTCCGTTGAAGATATCGGGCCCCTAAAAGCAGTTAAGGCCTTAGGTGTCCCGGTTCGCGAAGTTGCGCGGGCCATCGAAAATCGAGACGTTCATAGTCTTACTCAGCTCAAGGGCATTGGGACGCGAACCGCCCAGAAGATCATCGCTACGCTGGAAGGCAAGATGGGCAAATTCGCACTCATCCGTAAAGCCGAAAAAAAGGAGATCCCGGTAGTGGAGGACTTTTCAGAGCAGGTTTTACAAGTTCTTGTCCATCAGCTCGGTCACAGGACTGCCGACGCCAGGCGAATGATTAATGGTGCATTGAAACGCAACAGTGCCATAAGGACGCCCGAGGAACTTTTGGAAGAAGTTTACCGCGGCGAGCAAACCTAGATTATTATCTTGTTATTTTTGTGCATTTTGTGGCAAAAAAATTGTATTGGACTATCTTCGCTGTCTTGTAACGATTGAATATTTTCGATTGAATATTGAATGTTTGAGGAATTTCTTCCATTTTAAAAAGGACGGAGCGAGCAGACTTCGCCATAGTAGCCTATGGCTACGACGGCTGAAAGCGACATCCACAAATATTCAATTTGCAATATTCAATTTTTCAATTCCGACTCGTCCGGGTTAGGTATTGGTTATAACGAACATAGTGGAGCGAACCATGAGCGATGATGTGATTAAATACACTTCTGATAAAAAAAGCATTATCACCGGCGCACCACTGCCGGAGGACACGGAACCGGAGATCTTATCGTTACGTCCGGAAAGACTTTCAGAATACGTTGGACAGGAGGAGGTCGTTGAGACGCTAAAAATTGCCATCCAGGCAGCCATGCAGCGCGGAGAGCCCATCGATCATGTATTGCTGCATGGCCCACCGGGTCTCGGTAAAACAACCTTAGCGCATATCGTTGCCAACGAAATGCGCGGTGACCTTACGGTTACTTCGGGGCCGGCCCTTGAAAAAGGCGGCGATTTGGTGGGAATACTCACCCATCAAGAAGATGGTGACATTTTGTTTATCGACGAAATTCACCGCACACCCAAGTCCGTCGAAGAATTTATGTATCCGGCCATGGAAGATTTTGCGATTGATTTCGTTTTTGACAAGGGGATTCATGCGCGTAGCCATCGCTACCGGTTGAAGCGTTTTACGCTGGTCGGTGCCACCACCCGGGTCGGGCTGCTTTCGGCACCGCTGCGGGATCGTTTCGGTATTTTTAGAAGCCTTGATTTTTACGGTGAAGATGACCTTGTAACGATTGCCAAGCGTTCGGCCCAATTGTTGAATGTGGAAATAGATACCAGAGGCGCGCAAGAGCTTGCCGAACGCTCGCGAGGTACCCCCCGAATTGTTAATCGGCTTCTTAAAAGGGTTCGAGATTTTAGCCAGGTTCGGGCTGATGGCGTTATCACGCAATCAACGGTCTCGGGTGCTTTAGAATTAGAGGGGATTGATAAAAGAGGCCTGACCGACCTTGATCGGCGCTACCTGAAAACGATCATCGAATTTTACACCGGCGGTCCCGTTGGTATTGAAGCGATTGCGGCCACGTTACAGGAAGAGTCTGATACGCTGGTGGATATCGTTGAACCGTATTTGTTAAAAATCGGCTTTATTTTACGGACTTCTTCCGGTAGAAAGGCTTCTGAAGCGGCTTATAAGCATCTGGGATTTCGGGTACAGGGCAAGTTGTTTAGTTAAAAATTCCTGAATCTTGCATGAAAATTAATGAGAAGTTGGGATTCGGTTTAAAGGATCAAGATCATTTTATCTCATTACTTTTCACCCCTTAGAGGAACGCGGCGAGCCGGAGACTTCCATCTGCTGCGTTATTAAGGCCGAGGCATAGTTCACTATAGCCTCAGCCTTAAGTGTCTCGCAGATGAAAGCCTCCGACTCGTGCAAAATCCAGGAGATAAGTTGCGCGTTTCGGGTTTCGGGTTACGCGTTACGTGTATTAAGGATTATCATCTTTTAACGCGTAACGCGCAACCCGCGACACGTAACGTGTAACTCGGAACACGGAACATCGTTTCATGTCCATTATTACCATTTTATCGGATTTCGGCGGCGATGACGAATACGTTGGGGTTATGAAAGGCGTTATTCTTTCGATTTGTCCCTCGGTGTCGATTGTCGATATTACGCATCAGATAGATCCACAAGATATCGCTGAGGCCGCCTATCTGATTCCGGCCGCCTATCGTTTTTTTCCGGAAGGTACGGTGCATCTTATCGTTGTTGATCCGGGTGTTGGGGGGCAACGTGACATTCTGGCCCTATCTCACGCAGGGCATGTTTTTATTGCACCGGACAATGGCGTTTTAACCCTTTTGATGAATCGAGAAAAATCTGATACGATTGTTCGTATACATAAAGCTGATTATTTTCTCAAACCCGTTAGCGCCACATTCCACGGCCGGGATATTTTCGCACCGATCGGCGCCCATATTGTCAATGGCACCGGACTCGAGGATTTGGGGAAAAAAATAGACATCGGGGACATTGTCCATTTGGAGGACTTGAACTGTCGGCTATCAGAAGGCGGCGAACTTGTCGGAAAGATCATATCGATTGATCGTTTCGGCAACTTGATTACCAACATTGATTCAAACAGTCTGACAAGGCTGCGTCAAAATGACGCTGGAAATCGATTGCAGATTCGGATCAGCACGCATGTGATCTCCGATTTGTCACATACTTACGCGAGTGCAGCGCCAAGTTCACCGCTGGCACTGATCGGCAGTCGCAATTATCTGGAAATTGCGGTAAATTGCGGTAGTGCCGAGCGACATTTTAAGGCCCAAAAGGGAGATGCCGTGCGGGTTAAGATATTATGAATTCGTCTAAGTTAAAAAAATCAAAACGTCCGGGGACTGACAAGCGGTGGACACTTTTATTCATCGGCGATCACGGTAATGTTATCACCCTAAAGCGCTTTAAAGCCATTATCCTGGCAGCCGGGTTTTTATTTTTCGTCGCGATCGGTGCAGTGGCCGTCCTTATTTTTATGAATAAAGGTGTTCTTGATGAAAATCAGGGATTTCGAAAACGTATTGAAAATTTTCAGAAAAAAATTGAGACGCTGCGTCATGAGAAGGAAATCCTGATGGCGCGTTTGGTCTTAGCCGAAGCAAAGGCGAAAGAAAACACGCCAAAGTACAAGCAAAGCCGGACAGAAATAAGTACGGACGATCAGATCACCCCGGAATCTCAGGCGGTGTCGAAAATAGAGGCGCTGGAAGTCGATAAAAAGATGCCGTCTGTTGCGGAAGCAACTCCGCCCAAACCTGCAGCGCTTGAATCTCGTGATACCGAACCCGTATTTAGCGTGGCGCTGGAAAACTTTAAAGTCTCGCGTGTTTCGGGCAGCGCAAACGTAAATGCTGAGTTCAGAATTAAAAATACCAGTCCGCAATCCCAAAAGGTAAACGGTCATGCCGTTGTTGTCTTAAAAGGCAGTGATCTTCCAAAACATAAATGGCTGGTGATGCCGGCGGTGAGTATGGTTGGGGATCGGCCTTCCGGTAAACGCGGTAAGAGATTTGCTATCCAGCGCTTTCGCACGATGAGCTTCACCGCAAGGGCACCCGACAATCCGGGTACCCTTCAAACCGCTGCCGTCTATATATTTTTA
>JASFGM010000400.1:0-4122 GCA_050123755.1 Desulfobacterales bacterium | reverse complement strand
GATTAGGATCGGTGTTTGGTGTTTGGTGTTGGGTGTTTGGTGCTGGGTGTTTAGAGAGTAGCACCAAAAACGGACGGTTGCTGAAATAAAGTGTGCCAAACACTAAATACTAAACACACCTTATCACTGTTCTAACTCCACGAATCGCCTTCCCCTAATCTGCAAAAGGTAAAGCTGTTTTTGGGCCTCTCCATTCTCATCAAAATAGGTCGGTCCGGTGATACCCGAAAAATCGACGAGATTTAAAAGTTTATTTTTCAGTTCACTTTTAAACCGAAGCTCGGGTTGAATAAGCACGCGGAATAGCATCATGGCCGAATCGTAGGCAATCGCCTCAATAAATCCGGGTTTCTCCTCGTAAGTATTTTCAAATGTTTTGACAAAATCTTGAACCACGGGCGCCGCACTTCCGGCAAAAAAGCCGTCGGGCATAATGGCGCCTTGAACATATTGAGGTGCCATTTTAATCAAGGCATTTGAATGCCATAGATTCGTACCGAGAAGATAAACATCTTTGACATCATAAAAAGCCAGCTGCGGGATAATCAGACCGGCTGTCTTGGGTGAATCCGGTATGAATATCGCATCAAAATCAACAAATGCTTCCGGTTCTTCTTCCTTCTCATTTTTCTGTTCCTGATTTTCATCCCCGCTATCCTGATCAAAGGCTTGGTTCGAATCTGCCTGCGCATCCTGCGGGCTGTCACCTTCTTCTTCAGCGCTCAATTCAGCAACTTCCTTTAGATCCTCAGGAATTTTATAGTACAGCCCGACAAGTTTTTTAATGCAATCAGCGAAATCCGTATCCTCCGGGTTGTAAGCTTCAAGGCCGACGACTTTTCCCCCATTTTCAATTAACCGATCCCAGAACAGATTCATGAATGTAAGGCCGTAAGTTTCATCCGGATAAAGAATAGCAAAGCGATTCAAACCGAGTGATGCGGTGGTGTAATCGGCAATGGCTTTTACCTGCATTTCAGGGGTAATAAAATTCCTAAAAACATAATCGCCGATAGAGGTAATGTTGTCTTTCTGAGTTAACGCAATGATTGGAATTTTATTTTCTTGAGCCTCAACTGCGGCGACCTCGGCAGTAACAATCGGACCGATTATGGCGGCGACCTTCTCGTTAATCAATTCCTGCATTGCCATGCGTGTCTGATCGGGGCTGCCGCCTGAATCTTTAACAACGATATTCATTTGAGGGCTACCGCTCTGGCTGCTAAACCGATCCAAAGCAAGTTCAATACCTTTCAAAGCCCGATAACCTACGGCCTGATACGGGCCGCTGAGCGGCAACAGAGAACCGATGGTATAGCGGTTAAACAGCGCGCTTTGTTTGATCTGTTTAAGCAGATCTTCAGCCCAAGAAGTATTTTCGTGCTCTGGGAATCGAGCCAAAAAATTTTCCAGGGCAATTAGCGCATCATCATATTTTTCCTCCATGGCGTAGTTTAACCCCAGCTGGAACATCAGGTACGCCCGGGGCTCTTCTTCATCCATTTCATCTATCAGTCTCGCGATTTTTTCGGAATCCAGCTGGGTAATGGAGGCCTTGATTTTCTGGGTTATGGACTCTTGTTCAAATTCCGTAGCCCTTTGCCGGGCTTCCAAATAATATTTGAGGGCATCCGTCGGCGATTCCAGTGCCATATAGGCATCACCCACCAGGGCATAGGTTTGAAAGACGTGAAAATCTGAATCGATGCTCCTTAAAACATCGGAAGCCTGCTCAATAACTTGCGTATAGTTTGCCTCTTGATAATACGCATACAGGATCCCCACCCGGGCATCCGGATTAAACGAACTCCTGGGGTATTCTGAGATCAAGCGCATATACGCCCAGCGCGTTTCATTATATTTCCCTAAAATCGAATTGATTTTTGCAATCTTCATCAACGCCGCCGGCGCCAAAGGTCTCTGCGGATGCTGATCCACATAACCACTATAAGCGTCCAGGGCCTCAGGGTAGTATTCGGCCGCAAACATTTCCTCCGCAGCTAAAAAAAGATCATCTTCATTGCCAACCGGAGGAGGTCCGGTCGGAACAGGCGGCTTCGTCACGCATGCACCCAAAACCAAAAGAAAACACAATAGAATACTAACGCGGCTTGCATTCATAGATCGTAAGTGTATCCCTAAATGTTGATGATAACCCCAGGTGGGCGTTATTCGTTATTCGTAAAAAAGAAATAAAACTAATCTTTATATATCATCAATCAGAAAAATATAAAATATGGCAAGCATTTATTTTTGACCAGGAAAATAAAGGTTCAAAGGTTCAACGTTCAGAGGTTCAGGGTTTGAATGCCGGAACCCTTGAACCCCTGAACCCGGAACGCATTTAGTTTTTACTCTTGATACCTGCGCTGTACCGCGCGAAGGACATCGAGGCTGGAAAAAAATATTTCCACCAGTTCCGGATCAAAATGGCGGCCGGACTCTTCCTCGACCTTGGCAAGCACTTCGGATTCATCCCAGGCTTCTTTGTACACTCGCGCGGATGAAAGCGCATCGTACACATCTGCCAGTGCGACAATTCGCCCGTAAAGGGGAATCTCATCTGCTTTTTTCCCAATCGGCCGACCGTCTGATTGTTCAAAACCTTTCAGGGCACTGCCGGTTTGAACGTGCACATGGCCGGGATAACCTTCTCCGTCCCAGCGTTCATGGTGATTTAAAACGACCTGGCCTGCGGCTTCGTCAAAATCCGACTGGAGATCTGAAAATAACTGAGCCCCCAGTACCGTATGCTGTTTCATGATTTCATATTCTTCTTCGTTAAAGCGGCTGGGCTTTTTGAGGATCAGATCCGAGATGGCAATTTTGCCAACATCATGAAGCATCGCCGCCATCCTCAGGACATCCCGATGTTTATCGACCTCCTTCTGATTTAAATCCCGCCTTTTGGCCCATTTTTCATACAGTTCCACCGCATAACCGCCGACGCGGTTTACATGTGCGCCGGTTTCTTTAGGATCGCGCATCTCTGCCATCCGAATCATTCGCAGCAAAATAGCGCGGGTCATTTGAGCGCGTTCCAGCGCAACCGCTGCGATGCTGGCAAAGTGAAGCATCATCTTCTCATCATTTTGAGAAAAGGCAATCACATTTTTAGCCTCATCTTCGGCATTAATAATTTGAAGAATACCGATGATATCATTTTTATGATTTTCCAGCGGAATCGTTAAAACCGATCGGGTCGTATAGCGCGTTTTTTTATCGAACCCCTTGCCGAAATGATACGGGCAGGCGGGGTCGATCGAATAAACGTCGGGCAAATTAAGCGGTTTGCCGGTAGCGGCGACGTAGCCGGCAATGCTTTCCTCATTTATCGGTATGTGAAACGTGGAATAGACAAGTTTTTCCCCGTCGGCCAGGCGCTGTTGAAGGCTGTCATTTTGGGTATAGGTAAAGTGAAGCAGGTCTTTTTCCCGGATATAAATGGAGCCCGCATCCGCGTTGACAAAACGCCGTGCCTCGGTAAGAATTCTTTCCATCAAAATATCCAGGTCTTGGACCCTGCTGAGATCAATTCCCAGCGTCGCCAAGGCATCCAGCTTATCCTTCTCGCTTAACATAACGCCTCCCTTTGTGTAGAAGTGGTTTCAATACCCCATCTAAGGCTCAATGGCGGCATTGCCCCGCAAAAGCGGGGAACCCTGATCCACATTTCTTAGATAGCTTCTAATAATATATAACCAGCGCCGATACAATATGAAAGAAAAAACCGGATAAAAAAAGGAATTATAAAATTGTTTTAAAGTAAATTTCATTTTGGTCGAAATTTAGATTAGAGCCAGATTAAAATTTACAGATTCTAAATTTTAAGGCTCCGAGTTTGCATTCTCAAATTTGCAATTGGACACCAGATGTGATAAATATTTATAATATCAATAAAAAAGCCACTATAGCGGCGAGAAATGCATCGCCGGGGAGAATCCATCGATGAAGTATTTAAAAATTTTTGTACTAATCAGCTTCCTTTTGTTTTCAGTAAGTGCCTCTGCTGAATTCTATAAATATACCGATGCAGACGGAAACGTTCGTTTCACCGATGACATTAATCAGGTACCGGAAGAACAGCGTTCCAAAATCCGCAGTTACGTGGAATCGCAAAGT
>JASFGM010000399.1:0-4126 GCA_050123755.1 Desulfobacterales bacterium | reverse complement strand
GGAAGATAAGCTCATCAGAATGTCGGATCTGTGTAATTTTTTCACCAAAGCCCGCAAAGAAATCAAGGATCTGATACCCCAGGGTTTTTTGGATTCTCTTTTGCGCATGTATGATTACACGATTCTGCAGGAGGTTAAAGAGTCCCTCTACTATTATAACGAAGAGCAGATTTCCCGGGAAATTCAAAACTACCTGTTTGCGATTAATTTTGAAATCGACTCTGTTGAAACCTGCACCTACACCGGGGAAAAACTGGAAATTACCGAGGAATTTCTGGAGGGCATTGAAGGTAAATTGCTGGGACCCAAGGCGGATCGAAATCAACGCAAAACCTTTCGGGAAGAGACCCAGAAAGAATACACCACCAAAACACTTACCCAGGAAATCATGGTTGAAAACGTTCCAATTGCGGAAACAAAGATTTCTCAATCCATGCACGATCGCTACGTGCACAACTTGAAGGAAAAAGTGCTGGACCCCTTTCTTAAAAACGAAAACTTTCGCCGCGCCATCAAAGATTACGATAAAGAGGATTTCAAGACCTATGACAAACGCATCAGAGACGATGTGACCTATCTGATCAACAATTTGTGCGAAAAATGCAGATACACAGAACAGGGCGCCAAAGAAATATGCATTTACGTCATTGATAATGACCTGGCAAAGAAGTTTGCCGATGCTTAATGAGGGGGGATTACAGAGTTTATAATTCTGAGATTAGAGCCTAAAAAAGCTTTGCAGTATATCTAAGTCCGATTGAGTCCTTTCCTTAAGAAATTCCCAAGCACCAAATAACAAATTCATTTGGTCTGTATTTGCGCGTTAAGACAATCGCAGTATTCATCAAAGATAAAGTACATACAGCGATGTTCATGGCTTGATTTTTCAAAAAAGCTGCATTTTTCCTGTTGTTTGGAATCTTTGGCGGTGCAGATGGACATCTTATCCTTTTTACAGTAGTTGGTTTCGGAACAACTCATCTCGACTGCCTCCTGATTCAGGCCATAATAGAGCATCAACAGAGGTTGAATATATTGGTGCAAGCATTGCTGCACACGGTGATTACCATATCTTAAAAGCAGAATTCATGCCAATTTGTCCGGCAGGTTATATCTTTTTTATTTCACGAATAAGTGCGACGGGTTAGCCCAAATTAAGGCCACGCCGGTCTTTGTAGGATGGTTGAAGATTGTCAAATCATTGACCATTGTTGGTACCGGCGCATGCAACCGAGTAAATCCATCATTTGTTGGTAAGCGTGACCGAAAATTGAAAGTTGACACTTCAGGTTGAACTTTAAGGTTAATCTGATTATGGTATCCTTAATTTGGGCAAATTTTACCGAAAAATATGAATATATTTTCTCATGGGATGGGAAAAAGATGCAATGGCTTGAAGAAAAAAAGCGCCGGCCACAAATTAACAACAGTCCTAAAAGTGCCGATGAGGCCTACTTCGGTTATGAGCGCATCAGCACCGTGGCTAAAACCGATCGGGTCATACAACATTTTAACTCCGTAGCCCGTCATTATGACTTCATGAATACCTTATTAAGCTTCGGCATTCATTACGCCTGGAAGCGCACGGCGGTCAGGATGCTAAAATTGGCCCCGGGAGATTGCGTACTGGACGTGTGTGGCGGAACCGGCGACCTGGCCATTCTGGCCGCCCGAGCGATCGGTCCGGCAGGCCGGGTTGCGATATATGATATCAATCGAGCCATGATTGAGGCGGGCTTACACAAAGTTGTCAACACCGAAATCGAAACCCGTTTGTGGCACGTGCAGGGAAATGCGGAGTGCATTTCTTTTCCGGACCGGCACTTTGACGCCGCAATGGTCGGCTTCGGCATCCGCAATGTTACCCATATGAAAAAGGGATTTGAAGAAATGTATCGTGTGTTAAAGCCGGGTGGGAAATTGATGTGCCTGGAGTTTTCAAAGCCCACCTGGCCGGTTTTTCGCTGGCTATATGATTTCTACTCGTTTTATATCATGCCGTTTCTCGGTGAGCTGCTTGCGGGCTCCAAAAAAGCCTATACGCATCTGCCGGAGTCCATTCGAATGTTTCCGCTTCCAAATGAGCTTTCAAAATTGCTCAAAAAAATCGGTTTTTCCCAGATAACCTACCGCCGCCTGACCAACGGAATCGCAGTCATCCATCTGGCTGTCAAATGAAACTCGACAAATCCGAATCTCGGTTGAGCCCGCTAAAAAAGATGCCTGCAGGCGGTCTTAATTGATTATCTGTCAGGCGCCGGTTCAATGCACAAAACCTTGCGATACTCATTTCATATCTGCAAAATCATGTAGATAATTTGACCATACTAAAATCGTTTCTGAGCGCTTAGATTTTGGTTCAGGGCCCCCGCCAACAGGCGGGGTTTCACCTCTTGATCTTATAAATCAAGGTGTTCAAAAGGCTAATAAAATAATTTAGAAATACAAAACCGGCTTTTAGGGCATTCGCTCTTGTTCGAGGGCTCCCGCAAAATGCGGGATTTCACGTCTTGATTTTATAAATCAAGGTGTTCAAAAGGCGTGAGAATAATTTGACAATACTAAAATCGTTTCCGAACGCTTAGATTTTGGTTCAGGGCAAGGCGTCCCGTGAATTGAAAACGGAGCGTACACGGAGTACGTGAGTATTTCAATTCGCGGGACAACGCAGCCCTGGGCCAAAAGATGAGCGTTCAGAAACGATTTTTAGTCGTGTTCGACAGGGAAGGTTAGAAAAGCCCCAAACCAACCAATAACGACCACGACCGGAAACAGGGATAAAATAAGCAGTAAATAAATAAGATTGGCTCCCTGGATGGATTCCATCACATGCGGTACCTTCAAACGCCAGATCAAGGTAATAATCTGGACGGCCAGCAGAATCAGTGCAAACGTTAATTTGATGTTCACCGCCCGGAGGGGTTTGGCCAGGTAGTTAAGCCACCAGGTGTATAATCCGGTAACAATGGCAACGACCGTAAATAATATCCCGGCTCCCAGACTATGGAAGGCGGTGACCTCCAAAGATTTGATACCGGTAACCAGGTATAAAATGTTGAAAATCGTTGTGGAAAACGCAAACACAATGGGAAAGTGCACCGTCATCGGGTGGGGATGACGCCTGAGCATGGGGACTTTTTCCAGAAGCCAGGCCAGCGGTTGGGGAATCTCTAATTCCACAACTTCCTTTTTCAGCGTACCGACCTGTGGATATCTTTCCAACACATCGGGTTCATGCGGAGCCCCCTGGATATCGACTGTCAGATCATGGCCTGCATGATGGCGCTTCATATGCAGGCCATTTTTCCAGAGCTTGCTGTTGCTGACATCGTAGACTTTGCCTTTATGGGCAACGTAGACGGGTCTACCGTTACGACCATCGAATTTTTCCAGTTCGGCAATATCAAATTCCTGCATACGTACCCCCTCCAAAAAAAGGTTCCGGATCAGATTAACAACTTGATGATGACGACGAAAAGCAGTGCCAGCGGGTAATAGCTGGCTTTGTTGAAAAGAATCATCGCGTGGGAATTTTCTTCACTTCTATACAGCTTGATCGTCGGCAGCAGAAGAAAATAAAGTCCCACAAAAGCAAAGGCCAGAATAAAAGGAAGCTCGAAAGCGACATTGGATAAAACCAGCAAAATCCCGGATAAAATAACGGTTAGGATAATTGAACCAAAGATAATGACATTGGCCTGTTCAAGCCCCAAACGAATGGGAACGGTCTGGGCCTGAAACCGGGTATCTTCTTCTATGTCCGACCAATCATTGGGAACATTCTGGCCGCCGATTTCCCAGAAAAACATCAATAAAAATAGAACCACCAGATAGGACATCGAAGGATTCGAATCGACCGCAAACACTGCGGCGATCGGGCCGGCCGTTTTGACGACCCCACTGATGAGCGTACGCGCAGGACTGATGTTCCACATCAAACAATAAATGGTTTCAAGGATAGACCCGCAAATGAAAATCAAAACACATACCGGATTTAGCAGATAAGCACCGATGAGGGCCAAAATTGCCCATGCAATCGACCAAAGAAGCCCTTCTTTAAAACTCAGGAGTCCGCGCGCCATCGGGTAGCGCACAAGCATCGCATCGAGATCTTGACAATCTTCAA
>JASFGM010000398.1:0-4126 GCA_050123755.1 Desulfobacterales bacterium | reverse complement strand
TCCTCAACTCTCAGCACTTCCATTAGAGCTTCGTAGATCTATCTTGCCGACTCGATATGACAATGCTATAAATATAAATAGTTTCAAACACCCCTCTAATACGGAAGAAGATTTTGAGATCCGCATCAAAATGATCACATGATTTGGGTTGAGCGCCTTGTTCTGTGGGCCAGTTGAGCCCGTATGCCGGTTTAATTCTGATAGAATTCCTTTTTTAACGGGCTAAACAGAACAACGCGCTCAACGGGCAAACCGGACAACCATTAATAGGGAGTTTCCATGAAACGTAGCAAAATATTTAAACTCTTAAAATCCGATCGCCCTGTGGAGCAGGTGCTGATAAAGGGATGGGTTCGCACCCGGCGCGATTCCAAGGGGTTTTCCTTCATCGAAATCAACGACGGTTCCAGCCTCAAAAACATCCAGGTGGTGGCAGATGAGAAACTGTCCAACTATGAAGACGTAAAAAAGCTGACCACCGGCTCGGCACTGGCGGTCGGCGGACAGCTGGTCGAATCTAAAGGCGGCGGTCAGAAATGGGAGATCCTGGCAGACACAGTCGAGATCATCCAGCTGGCACCGGAAGACTTTCCGTTGCAGAAAAAGCGCCATACCGATGAATTTTTAAGAACCATCGCCCACCTGCGGCCCCGCACGAACAAATACGGGGCGGCCTTCCGTGTTCGATCTGAAATATCTTACGGGATTCACAAATTCTTCCGGGACCGCGGCTTTCGCTACCTGCATTCACCGATTCTGACCGGTTCGGACTGTGAAGGCGCCGGGGAGATGTTTCGGGTGACCACCCTGGACCTGAACAATCCACCTAAAAAAGAGGGCCGGCCCGACTACGGGCAGGATTTTTTCGGCAAGGAAGCCAATCTGACCGTTTCCGGACAATTATCGGCCGAGATGTTCGCGCTGGCCCTGGGCGATGTCTACACTTTCGGGCCCACCTTCCGGGCGGAAAATTCAAACACCCGGCGCCATGCCGCCGAGTTCTGGATGGTCGAACCGGAGATGGCCTTCTGCGATCTGCAAGGCAATATGGACCTGGGTGAAGCGCTCATTCGCGAGCTGACCACCTATGCCATACAGGAGTGTACGGATGATCTGGAGCTTTTTGGCAAATGGGTGGATAAAACCCTGATGGCAACCCTGGAAAATGTCGCCCAATCCGATTATATCCGGCTGCCCTACCGCGAAGCGGTGGAGATCTTAAGCCAGTCCGGCCAAACGTTTGAGTATGATATCGGCTTCGGCACAGATTTGCAGACCGAACATGAACGCTACCTGACCGAACAACATTTTAAAAAACCGGTGATTGTCTATGACTACCCTAAAACCATCAAACCCTTCTACATGCGGGTAAATGATGACGACGAAACAGTAGCCGCCATGGACGTGCTGGTGCCGGGCATCGGCGAGATCATCGGCGGCAGCCAGCGCGAGGAGCGGTTGGCGGTGCTTGAAGCACGCATGGACGAAACCAAAATGGACAAAACCCCTTACTGGTGGTACCTGGATGCCCGCCGTTTCGGCAGTGTCCCCCACAGCGGCTTTGGCCTGGGGTTTGAACGCTTTTTGATGATGATCACCGGCATCAGCAACATCCGGGACGTGATTCCTTTCCCCCGAACCCCAAGCAGCATCGAATTTTAATTCATTCGGGAAAAAATCTGCTGACCCGTATTAGCCAAACGGCGGTTGAATTCGATTAACCGCCGGTTTCTCTTGTAAGCATTTGACATTTTTGAAGAAAAAAAGATAGAATATATATAGAAAAATAAACCTTTGCGATCTTTGGGTTGCGAGCGACCAAAGGGAGCGGGTGTGAGACCCTAAAAGCGCACCATCAAAGAAAGGCCCACCGCAATGAGCAATGGACACACAGGCAAACTGGTTCTTCAGGAGGCGCCGTACGGAGACGTCGAAAAAAAAGTAGTTATGCTGCTTTCAAAGTTTGCAAAAAATGCTTCCCCTGAAGAATTAGCGGCAAAAGTCCGCAACACGCCTTATACGCTCAGCAATAATATCCCTGCCGAAAAAGCATTGATCGTCTTGGAAGCACTGCAGAAACTAGGCGCAACCGCCGCTTTTGTGCCGCACACGCCTTTACAGCAACCGGCTGAGCAGATAACCGTGGTGGAACCAGAACCACGTCGTACTTTCGACCCCCCGCCGCCTGTGGCAGAAGAACCGCTTTCCATCCGGTCGGAGCCCAGAAAAAACGGTAGCAGACGGCTGGTGATCACTTTAATTACAATTTTATTTTTACTGTCATTGGGCTATCTCGCCTACCAGCTCTGGCCAATTCTGGGAGACAAAGTCCGCGAATTGTGGTCCTCCCTCAAGCAGCTCTTCTAGTGTAATGTCCTTAAAAATGTTACAAAAGTTTTAATAGCTATAAACTGGTTTCAGGTGTCGGGTGTCAGTCGACAGATGGTTGAGAACAGAAACCAGTCTGCCTTTTGACTGTTATCATCTGTTTCCTTTTCGCTGTCCTCTGTCTCTTCCTGACACCTGAAACCCGACACCCGACACCTAAAATAAACCGCGTTTTGTAAATTACTTGAGGGACGCAACACTATCCATCTTTTTTAAATAACTTTAGGTAATTGTAAAAGTTATGTAAAAGGTGCTCTGCCTAGATTGACTCCCGCCGGTTGTACTTATATGATTTTAGCATCGGGTTTAATTACGGAATTCATAAAATCACAGCTGGCCATGAGGATACATTCGATGAAATCAAAGACCTCTATTATTTTAGTCGCGACATTTTTACTGCTGTCTGCATCTGCCTGGGCAGAAGATGCGACCCATCAACAAATTCGTAAAAAAGCCCGGAGGGCTTATACCAATGGCAACTGGAAGGATGCTTTCCAACTGTACCGCCAGCTGAGTGTGGAAACCGAAAATGACCCCAAGATGGTCGGCCAAGACTTTACCCAGGCCTGGCAGTGTCTGCGCCAGCTAAATCGTTTGCATGAATTGGACCCGTTTCGCGAAGGGGTGATTCAAGCGCATAGCGCTAACTGGCGCCTTTTGCGGGATGCGGCTCGCAGTTACAGCCAGAACGCCCATTGGGGCTATCGGGTCGCCGGTGAATTTCAGCGCGGCAGCCATCGCGGCGGGGGTAAATATGTCAACGTCATTGCGCGCGATCGGGTCCGCGCCCTGCAGCTCATGCACCAGGCCATGAAGCTGGCCGAAGGGGATCCGATGAAATCCGAGACAGCGCAGTTTTATGTGGAATTTGCGCGCATGATGCTGCAATTCAGGGGTTCTGACCAGGCCTGGCGGCTGCAGTATCTCACCGACCTGACCCAGCTTCCCGACGATGAACCCGGATACGGTTATGAATACAACCGGCGCTCCCTGGGCGCACCGGTAGATGCGGAAGGCCAACCCATATTTCATCGACTGCCAAAAAGCTTTGAATCGGCCGGCTCGGACGGCGAGCGCTGGCGCTGGTTGTTGGCTCGGGCCGTGGTGTTAAATCCGAATCTGAAAAGCGATGTCGACTACACCCGGGCTTCTTTTCTAAAACAGCAATTCGGCGTCCAGACATTGGCTTCTTACGGTGCGCTCTACGGCCGGGGCCGTCCCCGCGATGAAAAAAAGGATAAAAGCAGCCCTTACGAGGTGCATACCTTAACCGACACCGAAACCATTGCCAAACTGGCAGTGGGGGTGCGGCGCTTTGATCTGCCGGATGCGTTTAATTATATTCTGATGTTCAAAGCCATGCTTGCAGGCAACAACAGCGGTTATGCCGGTAATGCCGCTCGTGCCCTGGCCCAAATTTATGAAAACCGCCGACAATATGATCACGCGCTAACATACTGGGAAATTTATAAAAACTACAACAAATCGCCGGCCCAAAAACATATCGATCAGATTACCAAAAACTGGGGTGTATTTGAGCCTCAAGGTCCGCAGCCCGCGGGCACCACACCCAGCGTTGAATATCGATTTCGCAACGGTGCGCGTGTCGAGTTCAGCGCCTACCGTATCCGCGTGAGCCGGCTGCTTGAAGATGTAAAGGCCTATATTCGCTCCCGGCCGCGGCGCCTGGACTGGCAAAAAGTGAACCTCAACAACATCGGCTGGCGTATCGTACATG
>JASFGM010000397.1:0-4128 GCA_050123755.1 Desulfobacterales bacterium | reverse complement strand
TTTATTTTGCTGATTGGCTTCCTGCAGCGTTTGGATCAGCGATAGAAGTTCGCTGCTGCGCTTACGAAACATGCCGGCATACGGTTCTTCCACCCATTGGGATAGCTGGCTCAAAGAAATCTCTTGAGGCGAGCAGTTCAAATCAGAAGCCAATTTATCCATGAGCTGTTCACGCTGTTCTTCGAGGATTCGCAGTTTTAAAAGCAAATTGTCTTTGGCTTTACAGGCTTGGTTCAATTGTTGCAAATTCAGACCCACGACAGCGTCTTTTTCCTGTTGTACAACGGCAAATAACGATTGATAAAGTTCAGTCGCATGCTCAAGTAACCCGAGTAGTTTTTTCAGAAGGTGTTCCATTGAGAATTGTCCCTAACAATTGAAATTATTTTTTAATCGATCATCCAATTAACGTTTCATTGTGTACTTTTTGACTCAACCGATAAAGCGCTGCTCAACATATAAATTATCGGCTAACTTACCAAAAACTTTAGTCATCAGATTCTTCCTCCTTGACCTCAGCGCTGCGATCGCCAAGCTGATGCAGCAGCATTTGCGCCAGGCCAATCCCGCCCCTTGCCGATATATTATTGGCGGTTTCTGCATCCAGCATGGATGTATAGATCTCTTCGGATCGACCGCCGCTGATAAAACCGGACTTATGAATCGTCGCCCGCATTTCTTTCAATAGGTGATGAATGAATAGCGATTCCATCTTCAAACAGGCATCTCGTAGCTCCG
Organism: Desulfobacterales bacterium; assembly: GCA_050123755.1. Lineage (GTDB taxonomy): Bacteria > Desulfobacterota > Desulfobacteria > Desulfobacterales > JAHEIW01 > JAHEIW01. Next base: position 3,390 of record JASFGM010000397.1, on the reverse strand, counting down.
GGTCATTTTGAATGTCGCCTTTCGGGCGTTTATTTAATTCCACCGCGCGCTGGATGCGCTCTTTCGAATAAACAATCTCAGATACATTAACGGGTAATTTGAGCAAAGATAATGGATCTGCCATTAGATAACCTCCAATTCCGCCTGCAGTGCGCCGGCCGCTTTCAGGGCTTGAAAAATGGCGATCAGATCACGGGGCGTAACACCGAGCGCATTCAGGGCCTTGACAACCTCACCGATACTGACACCGGATTCCACTAGAAATAAGGGGTTTTTGCCTTCTTTCACCAAAACGTCGGATTCCGGAGTGACAATAGTTTCCCCTCCGCGCGAAAACGGCAACGGCTGCGAAACATCCTGGGACTCATCAATTTGAATGCTCAGGTTGCCGTGCGCAATGGCGATGGTCGCAATGCGCACATTTTCACCCATAATTACGGTGCCGGTGCGCTCATTAACCACTATTTTGGATACCATGTCCGGGGTAACCCCCAGGCTTTCGATCATCGTTACGAATTGAACCGTTTTCCCAAGGTAATTTTCAGGAACCCGCACCTGGATGGAGCCCGCATTCTCGGTTTGCGCGAGCTGACTGTAAAAGGCACGATTGATGGCCTGGGCAACCCGACTGGCAGTCGTAAAATCAGGCTCGTGCAGCGCCAAGGTTAGGGAATCTTTTTGATTAAAATTTGAATGAATTTCTTTTTCGACCAGCGCACCGCCGACAACCCGGCCCACGGTTGGAAAATTCTTTTGAACCTGATCACCGGAGTTTCCGCTAACCGCAAATCCGCCGGTGCTTACCGGCCCCTGGGCCACCGCATAGACTCTGCCGTCAGCGGCTTTCAGGGGGGTAAACAATAAGGTCCCGCCCTGCAGATTTTCCGCATCGCCAATGGAACTTACCAGCACATCAATTCGGCTGCCCAGAGACGCAAACGCCGGCAAATCGGTGGTGACCATGACGGCCGCCACATTTTCGACATCTTCAATGTCAGCCGGCTGTACGGTCACCCCCATTTTCTCCAGCAGGCTGGCCAGGGACTGGATGGTGAATAAGGAATCATCACTGTCACCGGTGCCTTTCAGCCCGACCACCAACCCATACCCCACCAGTTGGTTTGCGCGCACCCCTTTTATATCGGCAATGTCTTTAATTCGCACCGCATCGGCATCGGGTATCAAAAGGATCAAGCTTGTCAGTATAAAAAAAATCGATGCGACCCAGCGGCGGGCAAATGGCATGTGAACATGTATATTCATTATTTATTTTCCTTTATTCAGCCAAGTTAGAAAGGCCAGACTGAATTTAACAAATTCGCCAGCCAACCGGGGCGCTGACGGTCATTGACGATTCCGCTCCCGCTATATGCGATTTTTGCGTCGGAAACAAAGGTGGATAAAATAACGTTGTCATCACTGATATCTCGGGGCCGAATGACGCCCGACAAAATGATCATCTGGGTTTCATGGTTGACCAGGACTTCACGTGAACCGACAATTTTCAGATTGCCGTTCGGCAATACCTGGACAACACGACAGGTGATAAACGCACTGAGATCACCACTGCGCGATGTGCTCCCCGAGCCGTCAAAATCGCTGGTCATGCTGCCTTTTACCGATGGATTTGCGAATGGATCGGGTTTCGGCAATTTAGTCGGGATCCTGTCCAGAACTTGGTCACGGTACCAATCTTCTGTCCCGAATAGCGTATCGATGCCGGCCTCCAGGCTGGAGGTCCGACCGGTTTGGGTGTCCGCCGAATTGGTGGCACTGGCAGACTCTGAGATATTAACCGTGACTATATCGCCCACCGAACGGGCCTTGGTATCAATGAAAAAGCCATTGAAGTTACTGCGCGCATCATAGAGGGATCCATTAAAATCCGCCGGCGGTGGAGGCGGCGTTTTAAGTTCCATCTTTTCTTTTAGCGGCATTTTTTCCGCCACCGGCGGCGCTTTCCGCTGGACCACGGCACAACCTGCGAGGCTGATGAAAAGCAGGGTGACGATACTTAATCCGATTAAACAAAGGTTGCGTTTTGGCATCATTGGTTTTCCTTATCTATCAAGAATGAAAAGTATTAAAAATCCACCTGCACTGTGTTGGAATCGATCACACGGGCATAAAGCACTTTTTTAGAGTCCACATTGACGACCGGAATTCGATCACCCAAGCGTCCTTTTTTCTTAACCAGGCCGCGGGTCGTAATCTTCAACCCTTTGGATTCAACGATGATCACCACCAGATCTCCACGTTTTACCAACGGGGGCAGTTCGATGCTGTCCGCCCTTAAAGGGGTTTGAGCTCCGATGACTCTTTTGGTGCGCTTGCCCAGCACCGCTTCAGGATCGGTAACAACATTGGAGGATAATTGGGTCAGGTCCATCGTTTGCAGCATAATATCATCTTCGGTAATCGGCTTATAGCGGCCCAACGGTTTGCGCGTCACCACCACGGGTCCCCATACTTCAACTGTGGCAGTTACCCACACCTTCTTTTCAAAATGTCCATTAACACTAAAATCAACCGCGATCGAAGACGTCCCCATCAGCTGTCGCATGCGCGGTGCCACCACTTTGTATGCAATGCGACCTTTGGACAAAACCACCCTTTCGGAAACCTTTATCTCTTTGATGCGCACCGTTTTGTTTTCCTGGGGGATGTTTTGGGTAATAAAGTCAGAAACAATTTTTTCTATTTTGTGTTTATCGATTTCGACGCAGCTGCGCGAAATTTTAACGTGCCGGGGGCCCTCTAAGTGAACACCGGCTAAGTTAATATGATGCTGCTTTAAACGCCTCTTAAGATGCTGTTGATCGTATTGGCGCGTCCTGCCCGGCAATGGTGCTCTTCCAATTACGATATCTTTCAGCTGTTCAACCAACTGGGTGTTGCTGCTTTCAATAGACGCGATCTGGCCCAATAGAACCTCGCCGTTTTCAATTTCAACCTGATCCTTAACCCGAATCGTCGTCATTTCTGCGGCCGTAAGCGCTGTGGCTGCCACCCCAATAGAAGCGGTTGCCAAAAAAATGAGCAATCCCAGGCCAAACCGTTTTGATTTTTTAAATGTTAAGCTATCGTCATTCATTTTGATCTTTTACCGTTTAAGATTATTTGCCATTTGTAACATATCATCCGCTGTCTGGATGACTTTACTGTTGGTTTCATAGGCCCTTTGCGCGGTAATCATACTGACCATTTCATCTACGACACTCACATTGGACATTTCCAAAAATCCCTGGGCGATCGTGCCAAAGCCATTTTCTCCGGCCGTACCGGTGATCTCATTTCCGGATGCTTCGGTGGGGGCGTAAAGGTTTTTGCCCAGGCTCCTTAACCCGGCCGGATTAACGAAACGGGCCAACTGAAGCGTGCCGATTTCGG
>JASFGM010000396.1:0-4136 GCA_050123755.1 Desulfobacterales bacterium | reverse complement strand
CGATCAGGCCGGGACAAACGGCATTTACGCGAATATTGTATCCGCCCAAATCGCAGGCCGCCGTCTGCGTGAAATTAATGATCGCCGCTTTGCTGGCACTGTAAGCATTTCCGCCTGCGCCGGATCGAATACCGGCGACAGATGAAACATTCACAATGGCACCGCTTTTTCGCGCCTGCATATGCAGGCAAATATGCTTTGTGGTGTACACCGCGCCCATGACATTCACCTCATAAATCCGTTGCCAAACATTTCTATCCTGCTGATCAAGGCTTACGATATCGCCGGCGACGCCGGCAATATTACATAAAATATCGATTTGAGGATATGATTTTAAAGCGAATGCCATAAGCGCTTTGACCTCGTCTTCATCGGACACGTCGGTCTTTTTGATAATTGCCGTTCCGCCTGCTTCAGCAATGCGGCCGGCGACTTCTTTTAAGCCATCCGCATTAACATCTGCCAGGACGAGTCTGGCACCTTCTTTTGAAAACAAAATCGCAGCTGCTTTTCCGATACCACTGGCCGCCCCGGTGATAATGGCCACTTGGTCTTTTAGCCGTTCATTAATTTTCATAACGATCTCCTTAAAACCTGTTCCCTGCAGTCCCTGCTTTTAATCACCGCCCTCCGCCACACCCATACGAGCCGGACGAGGCCCGCGAGTCGTGACACACTAAGGCGGCTCAGAAGAAAAAACAACCAGTGCATCTACGGCGATGGGTTTTCCGTTGACAAGCTTTAATGGATTGATATCAATTTCACGTATCTGCTGATGTTCCGTTCCAATCTGGCTCAGCGCTAAAAGAATATCTGCCAGCGCTTGCCGATCAACGCGGGGTTTACCTCGAAAGGGTTCCAAAATTTTCTTGCCCTTGATCTCCTCCATTAACTCTAGCGCATCCCTTCGGGAAAGGGGCGCCACACGAAAAGCCGTGTCTTGCACAACTTCGGTCAATATTCCACCCAGACCAAACATGACGCAAGGGCCAAATTGAGGGTCTCGAAATAAACCGGCCATAAGCTCACGATGCCCTTCGATCATTTCCTGAACCAGGACTTCTTCGATCTCGGCTTTTGGATTTCGGGTTAATTGACGATACATCCGGCGCACGCTTTTTTTATCTTTAAGATTAAAGGCGATCATGTCTAAATCGGTTTTATGACGCAGTGCTTCGCCCGATCCTTTAAGCACCACCGGATAACCGATCTCCGATGCTTTGGTCACAGCTTCTTCCTCGGCGTGTACCACGGCTTCACGCGTAACCGGAATGCCGTAATTTGCCAGGAATCGCTTGGAATCATACTCGGAAAGATTTTTAGCGCGTCGTTTTAAGGCGTCTTGTATTATTTTCATTTCATATGCGCTTTATTGGGATTGTGAATTTAAAAACCGACGGTAACGCACCATATGGCTGAGCACACGAACAGCCCTTTCAGGTGTCTGATAAGATACCACATTAAACTTTTCCAGAAACAACCTGTGCGCAGACTCTGATGCCAATGTTACCGCGATGATCGGTTTGTCGAATCGTTTTACCAGTTGTCCGATATTCATTAAAACCTTATCCGGCGCTCGCGCTTCCTTTTGAATCGTCTCGACTGCAAGAGCAATGGCATCTATCAACTGCTGCGGGCCTTTAACTTCTTTTGCGTACGGATATGAATGCACCCCCCTTCTGGCGCCAAGGGCTAGAATGGCATCGATGCCTTCCCACTGCGCTAAGATTTCAAGACACTCGAGATAGGGGTCTTTTGCAATGGTGGCCACAAGGTCCACCGGATTTCCGCGGCTCCAGTACCTGGGAAGGATTTTATCCAATTTTCTGATCACGTCTTGCGGCAGGAAGGGAACTTCCAATCCGCTTTCTTCACAGCCATCGACCGTAATAACACCCCAGCCACCGCCGCGGGTGATGACCCCGACTCGGTTGCCCTGCGGAAGGGGGTAATTCGCAAATGCCTTGGCACAATCCAGCAGCCCCTGGCTTGTGCTTACCTCGATCATTCCCGCCTGACGTAAGGCTGCCTGCCAGATTCTGGAGGCGCCGGCCATCGCCCCGGTATGCGAGGTAACCGCCTGTTCCCCTGCAGCTGTGCGACCGCCCTTGAGAACGATGATGGGTTTATTCTTGGAAATCTCTCTGGCCGCATGGATCAAATCCGAACCCGAGTCAACGCCTTCGAGATAGCCCAGAATAACCCGGGTGGCATCGTCTCCGCCAAAATATCGAAGGTAATCCACACAGGTGAGATCGCCTTCATTTCCGCTGCTGACAAATTTTTCAAAGCCAACCCCTTCTTCAGCCCCCCAGCCAAGCATCTGGAACCCGAGATTCCCGCTCTGGGAAAACATGGACACCCCACCGATCAAAGGCATTGTCGGAGGCATCTGCGCGTGCAGATTTGATCCGGCACTGAAAATGCCCATGGAATTAGGGCCCACCAAACGGATACCGTATTTTGCGGCACGCTCAATAACCTCTTTCTCCAGTTTTGCACCCTGCGCTCCGGTTTCGCTGAAGTCAGAGGATATCACAACGGCATAGCGTATTCCTTTAAGGCCACATTGTTCAATAAGGGATGGAACCACTTTTGCCGGGGTGGTGATTACAGCTAAATCCAAAGGCCCGGGTATATCTAAAACAGAAGCGTAACATTTAAATCCCAAAATGGATTTTTCATTCGGATTTATCGGATAGACATCTCCTTTGAAATTTCCCTTTAAAATATTAAGCAGGATGATAAAACCCCACTTCCCCGGATTGGCCGAAGCACCAATCATGGCAACACTTTTCGGATTAAACAGACCTTCTATTGTCATATCATTCACGTGATTACACATTCGCAAGTGTGCCGCCGTCCACGTATAGAGTCTCCCCGGTGATATAACTGGAATCTTCAGAGCAGAGGAATAAGACCGCTCCAACGATTTCTTCCGGTTCGGCCAGGCGACCTTTTGGAATTTTAGCTGCAACTAATTTTTCGACTTCCGGATTTCCCCAAATGGGTTGACTGAAAGCCGTTTTGACCAGCCCGGGACCGACAGCATTCACATTGATCTTCAACGGGGCCCACTCTACCGCCATGCATTTGGTAAGCATTGAAAGGGCTGCTTTACTGGCATGGTAAGCAGACATGCCCGCACCGCCGCGAACAGCCCCTATGGTAGAAATATTAATAATGCGCCCGCCGCCCTTTTCAGCCATAATCCTGGCAGCAATGCGGCTCAACAAGAACACCGCCTTGCAATTGGTTCCAAAGATTTTATCCCAGCCGTCTTCCCTTAAATCCATCAAGGGCACCATAAAGCTTCGCGCAGCGTTGTTGATGAGAATATCAAGCCCGTTATAGGTTTTCACTGTAAATTCTACCAGGGCATTTATTTGTTCGCTGACCATCAAATCCGTCACTTGAGCAATGGCTTCACCACCATTTTGCCTGATTTCGTCAACGACCCTGTCAAGCTCTTCCTTGGTTCTTGACGCCAGAACCACCTTGGCGCCGCATTCGGCTAAGCCCAGAGCAGTGGCGCGACCGATACCCCGGCCGCCACCGGTAACAAGAGCGACTTTGCCGTTGAAGTCATAATTGCTTCCCATGTTATTCTCCTTTCAAGATAGGGTTGGCTTGTATTTGGATTAGACCCAATTTTTCCCATCAAAATTCAGAGGTCAACTTGTTGACCCCGCAGCATGAGCGTGTTGAACTTTTCCCAGGGCTTTTAATCGCTCTAAATGCGTTTCAATGTGGACTATCTCAAACCAGCACATCAGATCCGGAAAATCAGGGTATGTGCCAAATATGAGTGGGAAAAAGCTCAATCATGGCATTTAATCGTTGTCTTCGGATTCAAGCAGGAGGTGAATCGCCTGCCTGGCAAATTTCCGATACAGATGATAGAAAAAAAGGCTGATAACTTCATGAAACTGGTCCCGCTTTTGGGCAAAATCCGCCGCCGATAATTTTTCCAGGTTCGTCTGATAATATTTCTTGAAACTGTTTACCACAAACTCTTTAACGAAATCGGCGATATATCGCAAATCCTCGGGGTCGTGACCATTTTTGGGACCAAAGCCGATACGGTCCATATCGACCATCAATTTACCGATGGCAATGTCATCGAGCGCATAAAC
>JASFGM010000395.1:0-4140 GCA_050123755.1 Desulfobacterales bacterium | reverse complement strand
ATTTTGACTTTCTGCCTATTGTTGTAAATATTGCCACCAACTCGTCCGCCTCCACTAGTAGTTCTTCTAATAGTTTCCCTTTCGTAATCCCAATTCCCACTTCAGAAGATGCTTGGTTCTTGCCATTCGCCAAAAACATCTCGAAACACGCCGGCCATCTCCCCTACAGTTGCGTAGGCGCGGCAACAGGCGACCAGAAGGGGCATCACGTTTTTGCCGTCACGCGTACACGTGCTCAATTCTTTGAGCAGTCGCGTGACCTCCCGATTATCGCGGGTTCTGCGAAGCTCCTTGAGGCTGGCAACCTGTTTGTCGACCCACTCTTCATTGTATTCGTGAAGTTCGACATCGGTTTGTGCGTCGCCGCCCTCTGTGTATTTGTTGACCCCGACTTTAATATATTCGCCCTTTTGAATGCCGCTTTCATATTCGTAAGCCTGACGGGCAACTTTTCTCTGGATAAAACCGGTGGCAACCGCATGCACCATCCCACCGACTTCTTGAATCTGTTTCATTTCATCCAGAATCTTTTCTTCCATCTGTTTGGTCAGCGTTTCAATGAAGTACGATCCTGCCAGGGGGTCTACCGTATCACGCAGGCCGACCTCATCCATGATGATTTCAAGAGTACGCAAAGATAAAAGGGCTGCTCTTTCGGTCGGAATCGTATAGGCTTCATCAAACGAGCACAGGGCGGTTGTTTGCGCGCCGCTGAGCGCAGCGCCCAGGGCGTAGAATGCCCCCCGCATGATATTGTTTTCCGGTTGATCTTTCGTAAGGCCGCTGCCGCCCCCGCCGAAAAGCCCCCTCAGAAACAGCTTTTTCTTTTCGTGAACACCATATTCTTCCTTCAACAGTTTCGCCCAGAGTTTGCGTGCCGCCCGGAATTTGGCAATCTGCTCCCATAGGTTGCCGAAAACATTTAAATTAAACGAAAACCGCCCGACAAAATCTTCGACATCCATTCCCCTGTCTTTGACATTGTCGATATAGGCTTTGGCGATTTCAAAGGCACAGGCGATTTCCTGGGCCGGGTTGGCACCGGATTCGCGGATATGATAGCCGCAAATGCTCACCGGATTGCAGCGCGGAAGCTCTTTGACCGAATATTCGATGCTGTCTCCCACCAGACGCACCGCGGGCTCGACCGGAAATATCCAGGCGCCGCGGCCGATCATTTCTTTGAGAATGTCGTTTTGGGGTGTGGCGCTGATTTTCTCCCTGGGGTAGCCGAATTTTTCGGCTGTTGCTTGATACATGGCCAGCATAATGGAAGCGACCGCATTAATCGTTAATCCTGATCCAATGCGATCCAGTGGAATACCTTCAAAGGCGATTTCAAAGTCACGCAACGAATCGATTGCCATCCCCACCCGCCCGATCTCGCCCAGGGCCTTGGGATCATCCGAGTCGTATCCCATTTGGGTCGGTAGATCAAAGGCGACATTCAAACCGGTCTGCCCATGGGAAATCATTAATTTAAAGCGTTGATTGGTCTCCTGCGGCGTGCCAAAACCGGTATACTGCCGTGTCGTCCAGGCCCTCGAGCGATAGCCCTGGGGATGCAGGCTGCGTGTGAAGGGATACTCTCCGGGATCTCCCAGATCGGTTCCATACTCGAACCCAACCGCGTCAAGATCTTGGGGTGTATAAACCGGTTTTACTTTGATGCCGGATTGATAGATGACCTCTTTAATCGCATCTCTTTCATCTTTAATGTATTTTGCGACTCCCATATCGACTCCTCAAATAGGTGTGTTAAATACAATTTTAACCACTCAGATCACAGAAATCACAGAGTTTGACTTAAAGAGATAAAATATTTTGGGTTTATTTATTCTCTGTGAACTCTGTGAGCTCTGTGGTGAATAAAAAAAATATCTCACTTAGCGACTTCATTAATGCCGGCCACAATTTCATCAAAGGGCGTTCCGCCGGGAAAAACGCCGTTAATGCCGAGTTTATTTAATTTGGAGATATCCTGTTTGGGAATAACGCCTCCGACCACCACCGGAATCCCACCAAGCCCTTCGTTTTTCATCATCTTTAGAAGATTCTGGCAGATGGGAAGGTGTGCACCGGACATAATGCTCAAACCGACCACATCCACGGCTTCCTGCATGGCAGTTCTGACAATCTGCTCAACGGTCTGGTGGAGTCCGGTATAAATAACCTCCATACCGGCGTCTCTTAATGCCAGGGCGATAACCTTGGCACCGCGATCGTGTCCATCCAATCCGGGTTTGCCGATCAGTATTTTTATTTTCTTTGCGGTCATATCGAATTTCCCTCTATTGTTCTTTTCTCTGGTCCGGCCCTTTTTGCTTGTCGAATTCCTTTAATACGATTTCACGGCCTTTTAAGATATGCTCCCTCGTCAATCGCTCCGCACTTTCAGCGTTACGATTGCGAATGGATTTCAGCATTTGGATGTGATCCTGGTTGCTGGTGGCGGCAAATTTTTCTTCTTTAAGATTCATCTTTCGAAATCGATATATCTGATCGCGCAGACTATTGATGATGCTGATGAGTTTAGGGCTTTTACTCAAAGCATAGAGCAAATCATGGAATTCGGTATTAATCGCGGTCAGTTCGTTCATTTTTTTCCGATCCAGGGCCTTTTGAAATTCTCTAATTTTCTTTTCCAACGCCTCCAATTCTTTTTTCTTGTGTTTTTGAGCTGCCAGGCGGGCCGCATAACCCTCCAGTACGCTGCGAATACCGAAAGTCTCTTCAATATCGCTGCGATTTAGCCCCAATACGGTAAATCCGCCTCGCGGTTGCCGCTCGATGAGCGCTTCGCGCTCAAGTTTGTGAATCGCCTCGCGCACCGGCGTTCTGCTGATTCCCAGCGTTTCGGCAATGTGGCTTTCGACCAGCCATTCCCCGGCTGTGATGTTGCCTTGGTTAATCGCTTGTTTAAGGCTTTCAAAAACATGTTCTCCCAAAGACTTGCGTTCCTGAAAGGCCTGCAGCGGTCCAACGTCTAAATCGTTTAATTCAGCCTTTTTCCTCATGGTCGATCCCCTAAATTGGGTCGAAATCAGGTTAAATAACGCCTTTTTCTTGCAAACCGGCAAGCTCAGCCTCGGAATAACCCAATTTTCCGCCATATATTTCGTTGTTTTGCTCTCCGAATCGCGGTGGAAACGAAAGTTGTCTATCGGATTGTGCAAGAAAAGTCGTCATATTCGGCGGCGGTGCCAGGGTTATTTTTTGGCCGGTAACGGGATCCTGGGAAAACAAAAGCCTTCTTTCCACCAGCGGGTCTTTGATGACTTCGTTTACGGTTTTGATTTTGCTGATTGGAACCGTAATGGAGGTGAATAATTCAAGCAGTTCTTCGGAGGAGTGGTTTATTGTGATTGCACTGATCGCCTGATTCAGGTTCTGAACATCTTGAATCCTGCCTGCATTTTTTTCATATTCCGGCTTATCCAGGGATTTGAAGATATCCTGGGAAACGATTGTCTTCCATTGACGGTCGTTGCCGACAGCAACATAAACAAATCCGTTCTGGGTCTGATAAACAGAGACCGGCGCGAAAAATTCATGGGTGTTGCCTCTGCGGGTGATGGTTTTTCCAAAACTACCGGTCAGTGTGATCGGTACCGTTAGCCATGATACGGAAGATTCAAGCATGGCCATGTTGATGCAGCTGCCTTCCCCGGTGGCCTGGCGTTTGTAAAGGGCTTTCATCACCAACCCGTAAGCATGTTCGCTGGTGCCCATGTCCGGCAGAGGGATACCAAGGACCTGAGGTTCTCCCCCGCCCTCACCGGTCAGCTCCATTAAGCCCGATCGGGCCTGCAATACCGGATCATAGGCTGCCTCATTGCTGTCGGGGCCAAAACCGGTAACTCCCAGCCAGATGATATCCGGCTTCAAAGACTTTAAGCTTTCATAATCAATCCCCAATTTTTCGTAATTTTTGGGGAGTTGATTGGTGGCAAAAATAGCCACATTTAACTCCTTAATCAAAGCGCGGAAAATCTTTTGTCCATCATCATCGGCAAGATTCAGCGTCAACGCTTTTTTGCCGGCATTGATACACAAAAAATAGGAATTCATGCGTTTTTCACTGAGAACATTTTCACCGATGAATCGATTGGGATCTCCGTAAACCGGATGTTCCAGTCG
>JASFGM010000394.1:0-4142 GCA_050123755.1 Desulfobacterales bacterium | reverse complement strand
TGGTGGTGTTGTGCAGGGCGGCTTCGTTGCCGAAATAATCCATCAGCAAGGTGGCATGGGGCCCGTAGGTTTCTTTTATCTGTTTTAATTTTTGGGCGAGCGTGTTAAGGGCTTCTTCCCAGGAGATGGGCTCAAATTCTCCCCGGCCGCGTTCGCCGATCCTTTTCAAAGGCTTGGTCAGGCGATCCGGAGAATAAACCACGTCTTTCTGGGAAAGACCCCGGATACATGCTTTTAAGCCCGGCCCGCTACCGCTGTCGGTATGGATGCGGGTGATTTTGCCTTCGGTAACATGGACTTTTAAAAGGCAACGGCCCCCGCAATCAAAGGAACAGGTGGTGGTGATGACCTGTTCATTTTTTTTTGATGATTTTTCCTTCATGATGGTATTTTATGCTGAACATTTTTTGCACCACAAAGACACAAAGTTCACAAAGGGTTTTAAAAGTTTTTGGATGCCTTTCTTTGTGATCTTCGTGACCTTTATGGTAAATAAATCTAAACTTAAAATCTTGTTTTGTATACACGATCTTAACCCAGTTCGCCACCCGAATTTTGCGATTGTATGAAAGCTTTAGAGCGCTACTTCCCTATAATTGACGACATTAAGGCATTTGAGGAAGCCGCTGGCCGACCTCAGCCGCTGTTTCATCTGCATTTTCGGTTTCCCAAGCCAACCACCTCATGCGCGGTCGCTTTCGGCCGGATGGCCGACCGGAACGTGGTTGAAGCCTCCAGGGGCCAGTTACAAAACTACCTGGCGCGCAGGTCGTTTGCCCTAAAAAAAGACCAGGCCAATGCCTGCGACGGCAGTTCCGGTTACGTACTGGTGCGATTTAAAAATGCGGTTATGGGAGTCGGCTACTATGATAAAAGTGAGGGCGCGGTGGCCAGTCTTTTTCCCAAAAGCAGCGCACGCGAATGAAGAACAATTTATTCTAGATTTACTTACAAATGATGTTCAGAAGGGCCTGACGCTTTTCGCTTCGAACAACATCGAGGGCTCTCTCCAGGGCGGGTTTGACATGATCCGGGTGCTCCACGCGTTCAGCATATCCGCCAAATGCCTCGCAGATTTTTTCATAACGGGCCTTCGGTGCCAGATCACTGAGCGGAAAATTGTTCGTGCGTGCGGCCCAACCATCCGGGTGAAGCACCCGGGTTCCCCGCCTTACGGCCTCCCATTTCTGGTTATTAAGGATACTGTGTAAGGTCTCAGCATTTATTCCGACTAAGGCATCAATAATCTGGCCAATTCGTTAGAAATGCTTATATTAGAAGTCCACCTTAAATAATAGAAATGGAGTGTTAGCCATGAAATCTATATTTACAATTATGATAATTCTCCTGATAGGTCTGGGCCTATTTGGATTTCAAAAATCGAACACTAAAAAGGATGAAAAGAGTCCCATCATGAAAGCAGACCCCAAAAATTTAAAAACAGCAACCTTTGCCGGCGGCTGTTTCTGGTGTGTGGAATCTGATTTTGAAAAAGTTGACGGCGTGGTAGAGGCCGTATCGGGCTATACCGGCGGCCAAAAGCCGAATCCCACCTATAAAGAAGTTTCCGCCGGTGGAACCGGCCATACCGAAGCGGTTCAAGTGCACTATGATCCGGCTAAAATAACTTACAAAGAGTTACTGGATGTTTTCTGGCGCCACGTGAATCCCACCGATGCCGGCGGGCAATTCGTTGATCGCGGATCCCAGTATCGGCCGGCGATCTTTTACCATAACGAAGAACAAAAGCGCATCGCCGAGGAATCTAAAGCGGAGCTGGATAAATCCGGCCGGTTTTCGAAACCGATTGTCACTGAAATTGTCCCGCTTTCTGAATTTTATACTGCCGAAGACTATCACCAGGATTATTATGAAAAGAATCCCCTGCGGTATAAATATTACCGCTATGGTTCCGGCCGCGACCAGTTCCTCGACAGCACCTGGTCATCTGAAGCCAAACAATCATCCCGGGCAATGAATCCCGGGGACAATCCAAAATATTCAAAACCCGCAGATGATGTGCTCAAAAAGAAATTGTCACCGATGCAATACAAGGTAACCCAGGAAAACGGTACCGAGCCGCCCTTTAGAAATGCCTATAATGATAACAAAAAAGCGGGTATTTACGTGGACATCGTTTCCGGTGAGCCGCTGTTTGCATCGGTGGATAAATTTGATTCCGGAACCGGCTGGCCCAGTTTTACCAAGCCCTTGGTGCCCGACAATATCGTGGAACACGAGGACCGCAAATTTTTCATGGTGCGAACCGAGGTGCGCAGCAAACATGGCGATTCTCATCTGGGGCATGTGTTTCCGGATGGACCGGCGCCCACGGGCTTGAGATACTGCATCAATTCGGCGGCCCTGAAATTTATTCCCCAAGAAGACCTGCAAAAAGAAGGGTACGGCGAATATTCAAACCTGTTTGAATCCCCGCAAACAGCGAATTAACCGTCATTGAACTAAAAAAGGGAATCCGTTTATCGGATTCCCTTTTTCTGCTGTAAACTGAAGTCTCGCGGTGATTTGCGTTTCAGGGCTGGCGTCCGCCGTCTTTGAAGACGTCGTCGAGTTCCACCTGGAAGCCGGTGACCAGCGCATTGGTCTGGTTGGCCATGCCCACCACCGCCATTAACTCGGCCAGCATTTCATCCGTCATGCCCTTTTTGCGGGCGGCAGCCGTGTGGCTGTTGATGCAATACTTACATCCGTTGGTGACACTGATAGCCACGTAAAGCATTTCTTTGACCAGGGGGTCAAGCGCTCCCGGCGCCGTCACCGCTTTGACGCCTTCCCAGGTGCGCCGCAAAAGTTCGGGCTGCACGGCGATCGCCTTCCAGAAATTGTTGATCCAGTCGATCTGCCGCGTGGCCATGATGTCATCGTAAACCGCGCGCACCTCCGGGCCGGCTTCTTCGTATTCGATTAATTTTACGGTTGCCATGGCGTTACCTCCTTGTTTCCAAATATTTCGAAACTATCTCAAAAATACACAAAAAAAGTGAACTAAAGTGACTAAAGTGAACAAAAGTGCCTAAAGTTATGGTGTCGCTTAGCTCCGTCGTTTATAAAAAAAAGACAGAATTCCTCAACTTTAGTCACTTTAGTTCACTTTAGCTCACTCTAGGCACTTCTTTCTTCGTCAGCCAGATCGCGAATATTTTGAATCAGCTCCTTGATATCATCCAGGCTTGTATGCGGGTTATTAAAAACCATGCGCAAATAGCGTTGACCGCCAAACGCGGTGGTGGACAGATAGAATTCACCCTGGGCGATTAATTTGTCTCTTATATCCAGCTGGAGTTGATCGCTGCCTGCTAAACGGAAACAAAGAATGTTGCTTTGCGGCGCGGCCGCACATTCAAACTCCGGCTGGGACTCAATATAGGCGCAGGCCTGTTTGGCCAGTTCAAATTGATCGTCAACATGCTTTTCCAACCCCTTTTCTCCGAGTGCCGCCAGAACGAAAAACCATTTCAGACCCAGGCCGGCCTTGGTGCATTCAACCGTACGGTGGATTAAATCAAAACCGGGCTGTTCTTTTTCATGAAACAGGTAACTGGCTTCCTGCTGGAAAGCCTGGTCGATGGTGCGAAAATCTTTGACCAGCACAGCCGTGCATAAAGACGGCGTGCGCATTAGCTTGTGGGCATCCCAGATCAGCGAATCTGCCAGTTCAATCCCATCCAACCGCTTTTTATGTTTTTGTGATAACAGGGCACTGGCACCGTGGGCGCCATCGACATGAAACCATAGATCATGCGCGTTGCAAAATTCTCCGATTTCACGGATGGGATCGTACAGCCCGGCGGCGGTACTGCACCCATTGGCAACCACCGCAAAAACGTTTTTGCCTTCATTTTTTAAGCGCGCATACGTCTCAGGCAGTTTCTGCGGTATGACGACGCCTTTTGCATCTACCGCCATCTGATAAACTGCATTCTGACCAAGGCCCATGATGCCGGCTGCCCGGGAAATTGAATAATGGCTTTCAGCGGGTGCCAGCAGTACCAGATCCCGGGGGTTGCCCTCCTGCCAGGCTTGCGGTACCATTTTGCTGCGCGCTGCCAGCAGGGCGGTCAAATTGGCCAGCGAGCCGCCGTGAGTTAAAACGCCGCCGCCGAAAACCGGATCAGGACTGT
>JASFGM010000393.1:0-4146 GCA_050123755.1 Desulfobacterales bacterium | reverse complement strand
TTCCTCAATCGATGCGACTTGCGTCTCAGCTTCAGTCGCCGCCTCTTTGGAAGCTGTTTGCGGAAGATCAGTCGGGGTTGATTCGCTTTCAACCGCAGCAGGGATTTCGACTTGGGCCGAGCTGTCCATGGTCACCTGGGTGTCATTTTGATCGATGGCGTCAGGGTTGGCACCCGGCTGGTTTGCATCAGGGTCTTCTATTTGCTGCAAAGCGCTCAATTTCGCGGTGATCTTCTCCGGCAACAGGGTTTTTAATTGATCCGGTATCTGGAAAGCCAGAAGAATGGTCGCGGCAAATACCGCTATCCCTGCAGTGGCAACTGCACCCTTCCATCGAACCGGTTCTTTGGGAAAAATGCGTTTGATGCATGAACGCACCAGGCGATAGCCGACGCTGGACCGATTTTGGACGATCATCGCCAGAACGCAATGATGGCACAAATTGATGATTTTACGGGGATAACCGCCGGTCTTGCGGTAGATGGTCAGCAGGGCCGGGTAGCTGAAAATGTCGATTTTCTTATTTGTATCCTTTGATTTTTCCAGCCGATATTTGATCATCAACCGCGTGTCGCGGAAGCTTAAGGGTTTTAAATAATGGTAAAGATTGATTCGATCCGCAAAATTGGCATATTTTTTAATCGTATTTTCGAATTCTTTTTGGGCAAAGATAATAATTTGCAGCAATTTGAATTCATTGGTCTCGTAGTTTAAAAATTCGCGTAAAATCTCCAGGCAAAAAACCGGGATTTTCTGGCCCTCATCAATGATCAGCACTGTCGTTTTATTTTGTTCGACACCGCGCTTGAAGAGGTACTGTTTGATTTGTTCTTTGATTTGCCATTCGTTGCTGCCAAGCTTGATTTGGGGGCCCATAATCATTTTGCCCACGGTGGTTAATAATTCGTGCGCATCAAGAAAATGCGGATCCAAAATCAGATGGGTGCTGATCTCCTCTCGCTTGGCAAAGCGGCGTATCAACTGACGGCAGAGGGTGGTTTTACCGGTACCCACATCACCGATGATGACATTCAAGCCCCGGCGCAAAAGAAGCGAAAGTTCCAGTTTTTGCAGACACTCCAAATGCTCCCGGGAATGAAAGAAAAACTCAGGATCGGGTGAATTCGAAAATGGTTCCTGTTTTAAGCTTAAAATGTTGAAATATTCCATTTCAGGCTACCCGTTTGGAGTCGGCTCTGCTGCTGCGCTTACGATTTCTGAGAAATTTTTGTAAAAGGTGAAAGAAATACCTTCAGGGTTTCACAGGTTAGATAACAGACTGCGACGAGCTGAGTCGAGTCGAAGACAGATGTTAGAGGACAGATGAATCAAGTGTCAGGCAGAAATTTTTGCTCAGTCCTCAGTCCTCAGCACTCATCTTTTGACAATGGCCCAGAACTGGATTTCAGAATAGCTGGAAGTGGTTTCAAAACCCCGTCTAAGCTTTTTTGCCCGCAGCTTAAATTATGGTGTGCGCCAGATTGAACCCTGAGTGCCAGGGCGGGCTTTTAGGCATTTTATATGGTCTTGCTCTCACCTCATTTTGCTTTTGTTTTCTATCACGATAATCCCCCGCATGAGCGCATGCGTGCATATACGGGAGGTTATCCGTTTGACGGCGGTTCCAGAATATGCGGTGTAATAAAGATCAGCAGGTCCTCGAGTTGATCAGCGGAGCTTTTTCTTTTAAAGAAGTAACCCAGTCCGGGGATATCCTCGAGATACGGGACACCCGTATCGGCACGTGTGGTGGTTTCCTTATTCAGACCGCCGATGACGATTGTCTGTCCGTCCAGCTGAATGACATTGGTTTCGGCGTTTTTGGTAATAATTGTGGGGTTGCCGAGTACGGTTTGCGAAAAATCAGCTTCATCTTTGTGCACCTTGATGTACATCTTAAGGGTTTTATCATCGATTACATGCGGGGTGACCCTCAAGCTCAGCACCGCCTTTTTATATTCCACATTGACCTCTCCGTCTTCGACGGTCTGGAAGGGAATGTCCTGACCGCTTTCAATATAGGCCGTCTGATTGTCCAGGGTGGTAATGGACGGGCTTGACAAAATATTGAGTTTGCCCTTGTCTTGCAATGCTGATAGCTGCACATTCAGAAGAGCGTCTCCGATATTCTGGTAAATAAGACCCAGCGAAAAGGGGCTAAACCCGCCTAATGTCTGGGCCGGCAAATCAACCACCGTTCCGGAGGTGGGGTCGACAGTTGTGCCGACGGTTCCCCCCAGCGCACCACTGTCTCTGCCGGTACCAAAGCCTACACCTGTGCCTTTACCCGAGCGGATCAGGCCGCCCCACTGGATGCCCAGCTCACGGGCCACGTCTTTGTTGGCTTCAACGATATAGGCTTCGATCAACACCTGGGGAGTCGGTTGATCCAGCTGCTCGATAACGGAAATGATACTTGCCATATCGGTCCGGATGGCCTGGATGATCAGCGAGTTGGTGTGGTCATCGACCAGAATGGATCCAATCGGTTTATCGTTTTTGTCAACGGTGAGAAATTTTTCCAGATTTTCCTTCAGCTTGTTGGCGGATGAAAACTTAACCGGTACGATCCGGGTCAGGGGCGGTTCGGTTAACTTTAGCTCCCGCTGGCGGCTCTGGCGCTTGATGTCTTCCTCCATGTCATCGGAGGTCATAATACGGATAATTTCACCCTCCCAGGCATAACTGAGGCCATGGGTACGCAGAATGCCTAAGAATACCTGGTCCCAGGGGGCCTGGGCAATGTTAATATTAATCTTGCCGGAAACCTGTTCGCTCACAATGATATTTTGATCCGACGCCCGGGCCAATGCCCGTAATACGACCGACACCTCAATGTTGGTCATCTTGAGGCTGATGGTGCGTGTCGGCAGCGGCTTTTGTTTTTTCTCCTCTATTCTTGCAGCTTTGGGCGGTGATTTTGGTTTGATGATCCGCCGCTCTTCACCCAGGGACTTCGGTGCTGCCGGGGAGGTCCCCTTGGATGTTTCGGCCTTGGTTTTCCATTTATCGAAAAATGGATCCTGTTTCTGCTTTTTGGGGGCCGCGCAACCGCCCACCAGCAAAACGGAGATGACAACCGCGATGATGCTACGCCCTACTTTTTTTGAAAGGTCAATTTTATTCATCGATTTTCACCCTGTTTGTTATTCTTCCAGCGGAAAAATATACCTTTTTTTACTGGGGCCTGTTGGAACAATTACGACCCGACTCGGCGTAATGCTGCGTAAGATATAATCACCCTGCTCGAGACGGTCTCCGGTGGCATACTCAACACCATTAATAATGGCGAACTTTATATCTCCCATCTGCATGAAGCCGGTGTAGGAGATATTAAGATCCGGGATAGATACTTTAGTTACCTGTGCGGCCTTCTTAATTTCGCTTTCAGGCCGATCCTTTAACTCCGCAAGAATCAGGGGATCCTGCTTCCATTCGGCCTCCGCCAGCTCAATGATATATTTATCTTCTTCGGAAAGCCCGGACTTGGACGCCTCCGCAACTTTGGTGATAAAGGAATTTAAATTTTCCAGCTCCTTCGTGGCGCTAATAGTGGCTATTTCCGGAGTTCCACCTTTACCTTCAAAAAAAACGGTATAAACCCCGTAGATCACCGTCAAAAGCATTAAGCCAACGATAATTTTTTCTCGTGTTGTCATAATTAAGGTGTCAGGTTTCGGGTGTCAGGTGTCAGGTTGTCGTTTTAGCGTTTGACCTTCCACCAGCCGAGTTCAGTGTTACATTCTCTAAATGATATGCAGTTCCAATCTGCAATCCTCAATCTAAAATCCGAAATCGGAATCATTCTTTTGCCAGCCAGATCTTTAGGCGAAGTTCTTTTGAAGTTTTGGTCGACCTTATATTAATTTCTTCGATATGTTCCAGAGACGGGATAGAGCCCAGATCGATCAAAAATTTGCGAATTTTGAAAAAATCGCCGCTGAGGCGAAGCCGCATCAGCAGGTATCCGGATTCCTGCATCAGCGAGCTATCGTCGGTTGTAACCTCCTCAAGTTTTAAATTATGCCGCCCGGCAAAATCCTGAAATACCTTGGAAATTGCATTCATATCGCCGTGGGTCAATTTTGACTTTTCAGGCGAAGGCAGCTCCGAAGGACCCTCCATTTTCGCTCGTTTCAACAGACT
>JASFGM010000392.1:0-4147 GCA_050123755.1 Desulfobacterales bacterium | reverse complement strand
CCGGGTGTTTATGGCGCTGCGGATTGCGGTGAACAAGGAACTCGAAGTGCTCAACACGTTTATGTCCGGTGTAGCCGATTGGCTGAACCCAAAGGGCCGGCTCTGTGTTTTATCGTTTCATTCGCTCGAGGATCGCATCGTCAAACGACATATCAAAACAATGGAAAAAGGATGCATCTGTCCACCGAAATTGCCCGAATGCGCCTGCGGCAAGAAAAGCGTGATGCGCGTTTTGACAAAAAGAGTTGTGCGTCCGGGCGAAAACGAAATAGCGGCCAACCCGATGGCCCGCAGCACCCGGCTTAGAGCGGCGGAGAGGATTTAGTCCACAGATCAATTTAGTTAAATCGTTAAATAGTTGATTGGTTAAATGGTGTTTGAAGCTCGGAGTTGATGGCAGACCGCAGATTGATCAAAATAGAAAAAAGATATTTGTCCGCAGATTACGCAGATTAACGCAGATTATTTTTTCTTATATTTATGTTTTGTTTGTGTGTGTCCGTGTGGGTCCGTGGCTAATTTTTAATTTATCCTCAGATTACGTAGATGACACAGATGATAACTTAAAAAAATTAATGAGAACCGGCAACATCCATGAAACGCAGAAAAAAAAAGACTCGAAATCCCAAAGTATTGGCTGCCTGTCTAATTTGTATGGGTCTTTTCATTAGCGAACTCCTTTTTTACACGTGGTGCCGCGTTCAGAGCATCCAGGTCCGATACGAAATTTCCGAACTCGCTGCCAACCAGGAACGGCTGGTGATGATGCAGGATAATCTAAAAATTGAACTGGCACGGCTAAAATCGCCCGAGCGCATTGCCAAAATCGCCAAACAGCAGCTGGGTCTTATTTTGCCGACAAACAAACAGCTCATCTTAGTACCCTAATGACGAATAAATACACCAAACTGCGCGTTTTTTTTGTCGGATTTATCTTCATCGTTCTGTTTGCGGTGATTGGCGCTAAAGCCGTCCATCTGCAGGTGTATCGCGGTCGCTGGCTGGCCCAAAAAGCCACAGACGAGGTTGAAAAGTCGTTTACATCAAACGGCAAAAGGGGAACGGTCTACGACCGCCATCTCAGAGAAATGGCCGTCAGCATCGACGTAACCTCTATTGCCGCCCGACCGGCTAAAATAAAGCACCCGCAGGCCACATCCAAAACGCTGGCGAAGATTTTAAAAACGGACCGTCACCAAATAAAAAAGAGGCTCAAATCCAAAAGTCCGTTTGTGTGGGTCAAACGACAGGCGAGCCCCAAGGAAACCGCCGCGGTAGAAGCGCTGGGACTGGATGGTATCGAGTTTGTAACGGAGCGCAACCGCTTCTACCCCAACAAAACGCTGGCATCGCAAGCGATCGGATTTACAGGCCTTGATGGTTACGGTCTGGAGGGGATCGAATTTTCCTATGACCGGTATCTGCGGGGGTCGGATAGTAACTTCACGGTTTCCAGGGATGCGCTGGGTAAAGTTTTCAACGAGGAGCAAAAAAAAGGGGGCCACAGCGGTGGCTATAACATCGTTCTGACCATTGACCGCGCCCTACAGTATATCACCGAAAGTGCCTTGAAAGAAACCATCAAGGAATATTCCGCCCGATCGGGGATTGTAATTGTAATGCAGCCTCAAACCGGTGCAATTTTGGCCCTGGCGCATGCTCCCTTTTTCAACCCGAATGCCTATACCGATTTCAACAAAGAGCTGTGGCGCAACCGGGCCATCACGGATCCCTTTGAACCGGGCTCTACGATGAAAATATTCAGCGCTGCGGCCGCGATCGATTCCGGAAATATCAAAGCAAGCAGTATCTTTTATTGTGAAAACGGCGCCTATAAAATCGGGCGAAATATCGTCCATGACATCAAAAAGCACGGCTGGCTGTCACTGCAACAAATCATTAAATATTCGAGCAATATCGGGGCCGTTAAAATTAGTGAAAAAGTTGGACGCCAAAGACTTTACCATACGTTTCAGAAATTTGGTTTCGGTGCAAAGACCGGAATCGACTCTCCGGGGGAAACTGCCGGCAGCCTGGCCCATTACAAGCATTGGACGACTGTGGATACCGGCGCCATCGCCTTTGGTTATGGTGTTGCGGTATCGGCCATTCAACTCGTCACGGCGGCTTCAGCCATTGCCAATGACGGGATCCTGATGAAGCCCTATATTGTTGAGGCCATCACGGATCAAAGCGGCCAAACGCTGAAACAATTTCAACCCCGGACCGTAAGGCGCGTTATCTCAGAAAAGACTGCCCGCACGGTTAGAAATATCATGAAAACGGTCATCACCAAAGGCGGCACCGGAACGAATGCCGCCCTTGAAGGCTATACCGTTTGCGGCAAAACCGGCACCGCCCGCAAACTCGGTGACGATGGTGCCTATTCGAATTCCAAACATATCGCTTCGTTTGTGGGGTTTACCCCGGCTGAAAATCCGAAATTGGCGATACTGGTCGTAATTGACGAGCCCAAAGGAAAATACTACGGCGGGACGGTCGCTGCACCGGTGTTTCGCCGAATTGCCCGCGAAGCGCTAAATTATCTCAACATACCGCCTCAGAGCGGGACAAAACGATTTGCGACCTCCCGCAGGATCGAGGTTAGAGGGTGAAACTTTCGGATCTTATTAAGGCTGTAAAACCACTTTGTGCTGGTCAAAAAGGCGCTCGGGAAAGCACAGATCCGGAAATTAAGTCGGTTCATTACCGCGCCCAGGATGTTGAACCCGGCGGATTATTCGTTGCCATCGCAGGTCATGCCGCCGATGGCCACGATTTTATCGAGGCGGCCATAAAAAAAGGGGCCGTCGCGGTCGTATCGCAAAAAGAGTTAAGAAGCGAAATCCCGCACATCCAGGTGGCCGATACCCGGCAGACACTGGCCGATATTGCCGCCTGGTTTTACGGTCGACCATCGCAGCGGCTGACGGTAATCGGTATTACCGGCACCAACGGGAAGACCACCACAGCTTATCTGGTGGAAAGTATCCTGCAGCAGGCCGGATGCAGCGTTGGTGTTATCGGAACCATCAATTACCGCTATGCGGGTAAGCTCTTTGACAACCCGATAACCACACCCGAGTCGCTCGATTTGCAGCGAATTTTAGCCGATATGCTGCGGGCCGGCGTCAGCCATGTCGTTATGGAAGCATCCTCGCATGCGATTGACCTTTATCGGATCAGAAACTGCTGGTTTGATGTGGCCGTGTTTATTAACCTGAGCCAGGATCATCTCGATTTTCACGGAAACATGCAATCTTATTGGGCCAGCAAAAAAAGGCTGTTTAGCGACTATCTGCTTGCCGGACCCAAAAAGGATCAGGCCGTTGCCGTCATTAATTGCAACAGTTCACACGGCCAGGAACTGGCGAACAGCCTGCAGGTTCCGGCAATTAAAGTCGGATCAGGGCCGGATGATACGGTTCGAACCGCGAGTGTAAAATGTGACCTAAACGGTATTGCGGGAGAAATTGAAACCCCCGGCGGAAAATTTGATTTTAAATCCGAGCTTGTCGGCGCGCACAACCTGGAAAATATTCTGTGTGCGGCCGGGGTAGGATTGGCGCTGAATCTGGCGACCGACGACCTTAAATCCGGAATAAATGCCGTTGCGGCCATACCGGGTCGTCTGGAGCGCATTGGAAACGATAGCGGCCGGTTTGTGTATGTGGATTATGCCCATACACCCGATGCCTTGGAAAATGTCATTCGCGCCCTGCGGGCAGTTACCGCCGATAGAATCATCTGTGTATTTGGCTGCGGCGGCGACCGCGACAGTAAAAAGCGACCGCTCATGGGGGAAATCGCCGCACGATTGTGTGATCTTGCGGTGATCACCTCGGATAATCCGCGCACAGAGGAACCCATGGCGATTATCGATCAAATTCTTGCAGGTACCCGCAAAATAAACGGCAGGCACTATTCGCCAACCGATTTACAGAGCGGATTTAATGAAAAAGGCTATGTGGTCGAGGCTGACCGGCAGCGCGCAATCCAGCTGGGAATCAGCGTGTCCCGCAACGGCGATACGGTACTTATTGCCGGAAAGGGCCATGAGACCTATCAGATTCTGGGTACGTCCACCATTGCCTTTGATGACAGAGAAGAGGCTAGAAAGGCGCTGTGCGATGTCACTCGTCAGTAG
>JASFGM010000391.1:0-4159 GCA_050123755.1 Desulfobacterales bacterium | reverse complement strand
AATTATTTCAAAATCAGGCTGATTGCTTTGGCGGTTGAATTGATCCAGTGCGAATTGAATGCCATTCAGGGCCCGATTCCCGAATTCCGCATAAGGGCCCGTGAGCGGTAGCAGGCACCCGATCACCCCTCGCTTGAAGGCAAGTCTCCGATTAATCTCCTCGATCCATTGTTGCGCCGTATGTCTCTTTTTATGATCAGAATAATTGGCTGCCAGTTCTGAAAAAATGCCTAAAGCCGCTTTGTAATCTTCATTTTGGACGAGGTAAAGGCCGCGTTCAAATAGAAAATAGCCTGTGAGAGATTGATCATCCAGTTTTTTTGAAAGTGACAGCATGTCTTCATCACTCAACTGACTGGTAGCTGTTTTTAGTTTCAAGGGGATATTTTCTTCTTTCGCAAGCCCTGCCATTTGGTAGAAGAATATCGCTTCCTTCGGTGATTTTAAAGACATGTAGGTATCGCCCAGGACTTCGTATACAGAAGACAGATGCGTTTTCGAATCTGTTTTTTCGATAATATTTGACGCCTGCAAAATGACTTTTTTGAATCGGCCTTGTCTGTGAAGAAACATCATGCGCTCAATCATGGCATCTATCGCAAATTCGCTGTGAGGGTATTCCGCGATCAATCTTTGATAGGCCGCTTGGCTGTGATCATGTTTTTCTTGATTTGCATAAATCGCTGCGATTCTCATCAGCGCGATATCAGCATTGGAATCAGAAGGATAAAAATCAAGAAATTTTTGATAAGCCTTGAGAGCGCTATCATATGAATTTGACCGAAACAAATTTTCAGCATTTGAGAAAAGCCATGCGACATCCTCAGGCTTGGAAGAAGTCTCTGGCTTTAATTGCATTGCGCTGCATGAACAGATGGCAAAAGCAAGTATCGGTATCAATAATCTGAGTTGCGCTCTCATCTTCCTTTAGAAAAATTCCGCTGCATTTTCTTAATAGACAGACATATTTATGACTCGATATTTATTCCATCAGAGCGTCTGCAAAAATGATGCAAAAATTTCTTTTTTTTAATTTTTTCCGGTAACGATTTAATTTTAAATACATAAATTTATACTCACGCTGGAAGAATAAATCATTATTATGAAAAATTGTCTTACTTTTCCTAACCTTGATTTCACAATTTTTGAATTTAATTTCCCAATTTTGATCATGCGCTGAATTCGGCTGAGGACCAGGGTCGGTGCGGAGATGCAGGATTCTATCGTATTTGACCTAAATTTTTGGGGGAAAAGGTCGATAACAAAAAAGAGGGCGGATAATGTCGAGCGCTTTGCATCCTGATAGAGGTGTTCACAAAAGTGATGGAAATGGAAACTGAACTGATCGGCGTAAGTCAAAATATCGAGCGGATCAAAAAGCGGATTGAGCAGGTCGCCGATACAGATTTAAATATCCTGGTGTGTGGCGAAACGGGTGTTGGTAAAGAAGTTGTTGTCAGAAGCCTCTATCAGAAATCGAAACGTCTCGGCAAACCCTTCGTGAAGGTCAACTGCGCTGCCCTGCCCGATACCCTGCTTGAAAGCGAGATGTTTGGTTATGAAAAAGGTGCTTTCACCGGCGCTCAAAAAAAAATGCGCGGAAAATTTGAACAGGCCGATGGCGGGGTTTTGTTTTTAGACGAAATCGGTGACATGCCGCTGCCCCTTCAATCCAAGCTGTTGCGTGCCCTCCAGGATGGCGACTTCTCACCGCTGGGATCTGAAAAATTGATCAGTACCGATGTCTGGGTAATTTCAGCTACCAACCACAATCTGGAAGACGATATCGCAAAAGGCAAGCTTAGGACAGATCTTTACCACCGCATAAATGAAATAATGATAACGATCCAACCGCTGCGGAACAGGCCCGAAGACATTCCCCATCTAATTGATTACTTTACGAAAAAATATAAGGCCCAGCTCGATAAAAAGCTTTTGAGACCCCTCAGCAAAAGTACGGCTGAAAAGTTGATAAAATATCATTGGCCCGGAAATGTCAGGGAGCTCCAGAACGAAATCAAACGCATCATCGTATTGGGTGAAAGTAGCGCTCGAATCGATGAAATGCACACGGACATGATAGGTAAATCCTTCAGTGCCCCGATCGAAACGCTGGTTAACCAAAATTCAATCCCGATTGAGTTGTCATGCCTTGATCCTGAAAAAGCGCTGGATGATGGTTCCCTTTCCCTTAAAAAAATCAAAAAAGAGACCCGCAATCGAGTTGATCGGGAACTGATCGCGTATGTTCTCAAAAAGACCCGCGGAAACCGCGGAAGAGCAGCAAAAATTTTAAACGTCAGCTACAGGATGCTTCATGACAAAATCGATGAGCTCAATATCAGACTCGATTTCTAATTTGAAAACTTACCCCTAGAAGCAACAAATTTGAGACCGGGATCGGGCCGGGATAAGTAATTGACATCGCATATTAAATGGCATAAAACCGCCTCCATTACGATCTTAATCGGCTGATTTGTTCTCAGTCCGTCATGGAACCCAGGCTAATACTTTAGTATTAAGAAAATCCTGCCACAATATTAACGACATCTTTTCACATTTTAAACGTATTACAAGTTCTTAAAAAAAATTATATCTATCTGATTTTATATATAATTTGGTTTGATTGTATAATTTGGCACAGGTATTGCTCCTCATTGTCATCACTCGGCGGTCTTCTACCTATTACTTTCACATCAACGGTTAAAATAACGGCATTTAGGGAGGTCTTAAATTTTAAAGGCAGACGAAGAATAGAAAACTTTCATTGGTTGATAACGGTTATGAAAGGTAAGGAATGAAAGCACTAAGAAGCCATCAGAATATTGAACGCAGGATTGAAAAACGACATGCTTGTTCGGAAGAAATCTTTTTCGCAACAGTAAAACAACTCTATGAAGGTCAACTTAAAAATTATGGTCGCAACGGTCTTTTTGTCAAAAGCAAAATGGTCTTATCTATCGGAGAAATTATCACAGTGGTGGATCCACACCCAGACGGTGGGAATGTAAAACGTAAAGGCCAAATTTTATGGAGAAATGAAGAGGGATTCGGAGTAGAGTTGTATAAGAATCGTAATAATAGGGAAAACAAAGTAATCCGATTTGAAAAAAGAAGTATAAATAGCATTTAATAATTTACTATAAATAAAAATTGCCGAGCAAAGGATAATTTAAATGGCAGTAAAAATATTAATTGTAGAAGATGATGTTGATGTTTCAGAAACATTGATTCAGTTTCTTATTAAATCTGGTTTTAAAGCTAAATGTGCAAATAGTGCTGAAGAGGCTGAAGAAATTTTAAAAAATGAAGAAATACATATGGTATTAACAGATATAAAATTGCCCGGCACTGATGGCATAAAATTAACTAAAAACATCAAAAAAAAATATGGCCTTGATGTAATCGTAATGACTGGCTATAGTTCTGAATATTTTTATGAAGATGCAATCATAAATGGTGCAAGTGATCTGATTTTCAAGCCAGTTAAATTCAATGAATTACTTTTAAGAATTAACAGGGTGCTAAAAGAACGATCGCTATTAAAGGACCATGATAAAATGATAAAAGAATTGAAGCGATTAACAATAGAAGACTCACTGACAGGCTTATATAATTCAAGGCATTTTTTTGAGCAACTTGATAAGGAGATTAAAAGATCAGACCGTTATTTACATCCAATATCCCTGATTTTCATTGATATTGATAATTTTAAGGAAGTTAATGATACTTATGGGCACATGATTGGGGATAAAATTTTAGCACTTATAGCAAAAAGGATAAAAGCCTGCCTTAGATCAAACGACAGCGCATATCGATTTGCAGGAGATGAATTTACAATAATATTACCGGAAACAACAGCGAGTGAAGCTAAAATTGTGGCTTACAGGATATTATCTAAATTCACAAAAGAATCCTTTTTAATCAATGATAAAGAAATATCAAAAATTACCTCAAGCATTGGTATAGCTGAATATCAGATTAATGAAGGACATAAACAATTTGTCCATCGTGCCGATGTAACAATGTACGAAGCTAAACAACGCGGGGGGAACGGTGTGATTATTTCACCAGCGCAGAATGATCCATCCGCAACCGCTTTACCGCTGCATTTTTAGAATACTAAAACCTGTGCTTTACTCCAACAAATCGGTAAATA
>JASFGM010000390.1:0-4167 GCA_050123755.1 Desulfobacterales bacterium | reverse complement strand
TTAAATTCATAATCTGCTATAATATTTATATAAATGGTAAGGACATGATCGCCGGACAAATAAATCCCTCAACCGGACGATACGGGAAATATCGATGATTCAGTCAGGTGGCAAAAATATCGGCGAACTGTCTTCACCCGCAGCAAAATCCATCAGCGCCCATCGGGCCTTCGTTTACAGCGCCAGCGCCCCCGGTCTGGGAGAGTTCTACGCAGGCTGCCGCCTGCGGGGTCTGCTAACGGCCGCTATGGTTATTTTGGCCACCGTCTGGTTTACCCGGACCCTGTTTGTTATACTCAGCGCGGTTATAGGCCGGATTTTCGACAGCTTTAATGGAGCGGCACCATTTGTGCTTCCGGATGTCCCTTTTTTATCTGCCGGGATTTCTTTTTTCGCTTTATACTTTATCTGGTTGTGGGCGATGATTGGCGCCGTTGATGCGGCAACAGAGCATCGGCGCCGGCATGGGGAACCGCCGCAGGTAAGCGTTGCCTGGGCAGTCGCAGTTGCCTGGTTCTGCCCCGGTTCCGGACATGTCTATGCGGGCGCCAGGCGCTTCGGATATCTTCTATTCGCCGCCTATTTGCTGGCAATTCTGTCTGTTGTACCGGCTTACATGCAGCTGTTCCACGAGATTTCCCGGCTGGCAGGCAGCGGGGAGTTGACGCCAAATAACCCCTATACCGTAATCAGCATGGTTCACGAATTAGTGGCCAGAACAGAACACAGCTTTGGCAAACTCCTGCAGGCGTCTGTCAGGTATTTTGCCATCGCCGGCACGATTGGCGCGTTACGGCAGCGACTCCCCGAAACGGATACACGCTGGTCATGGCCTTCGGCAAAATACGGCGCAGCTCTCGTCGGGCTCGGGTGGCTGTGCCCGGGAGCCGGCCAGCTTCTCCAGAAACGTGACACGATCGGCTGGTGTTTTCTAGCCGGCTACATCGGCAGCAAATTTCTGACAGGATTTTTGCTCCAACATAATTTAATCGCTGTACGGACTGCGGATCTATTGGACTGGCTGCCGGTGGTCATCAAATGGGGCTCTATGGCCGAGGCGCTGTTTTGGATGATTCGAGAAGGAAAAAGGGAAACAGGGGTTCGTCCATAAAATATTGACATTTGAATTAAAGAAACCCTGCCGGATCCCAGGTTATACCGTTTTCCATAATAATGTTTCGAAATAAGGAAATTCGGCATAAGTGGTTGTAGAAAAAAACGTTCGAATACCGGAACGTTTTTTTGACAACCACTATAAATCCGCTACGCTTCATATCTGCGATATATTTAAAAGGAATGATTTTATACGCGTCCACCTTTTATAAAAATTGCAGGAGGATGGAATGACTCAAATTTCCGAAGAACAAAAAATTATGCTGAACAATCTCAGACGGGCCGTCAAAGAAAAAGTTGCCCCGCTTGCTGCAGAAAACGACCGCAGCGGCTGCTTCAACCCGGAGATCGCATCCTTGTTTTGGGACCTCGGGCTTTTAGAGATAATGCTGCCGGAAGAATACGGTGGCTGGCCCCATAACCCCTCTTTTACACTTTGCCTGGCGATTGAGGAAATTGCCAAAGCCTGTGCTGCATCTGCGCTTTTGTTAATCATCCAGGCGGTGGGGAGCTACCCGTTGATTTTTGCCGGAAACCACGCCCAAAAAAAGAAATATTTCGTGATGCTCTCGGAACAGCGGAATTTGATCGGTTACCTGGTGACCGAGCCGGGCGCGGGATCCGATGTGCAAGCCATTACGACGACAGCCAGACGGTCCGGCAAAAACTATATTTTAAACGGCAGAAAAACGTTTGCAACCAACGGATCTGTTGCCGGTCTATACACCGTGCTGGCAAAGACCGGGGAAAAGGAGTTCTCCTTTTTTATCGTGGAGCGCAACTCTGCGGGCATTAGCATCGGCCGAATTGAAGACAAATGCGGCTTTCGCGGAAGCAATACCGCAGAGGTGATTTTGGAGGACGTAACGGTTCCGCAGGAAAATCTTTTGGGAAAACAGGGGCAAGGGTTCGCCATCGCCATGGGTGATTTTGATATGTCCCGGCCGGCGGTCGCCGCACTGGCACTGGGCCTGGCTGAAGGTGCGCTGGACTATACCATTGATTATGCCCGACAGCGCTGTACGTTCGGAAAGCCGCTTATCGAACACCAGGCGATCCAATTTATATTGGCCGAGGCCAGCACGCTGATCGAAGCCAGCAGAGGCCTGATGGAAAAGGCTGCCCTGGCT
The DNA here is from genome assembly GCA_050123755.1 of Desulfobacterales bacterium. Classification (GTDB taxonomy): domain Bacteria; phylum Desulfobacterota; class Desulfobacteria; order Desulfobacterales; family JAHEIW01; genus JAHEIW01. The sequence continues at coordinate 1,924 of JASFGM010000390.1, read as the reverse complement.
TTTGACAGCGGCAAAAAAAGCACAAAACTGGCATCTATGGCCAAATATTTCTGCAGTGACGCTGCCATGAAAATTACAACGGACATGGTTCAAGTCCTTGGGGGCTATGGCTATATCAAAGATTTTCCGATCGAACGCATGTTCCGGGATGCCAAGTTGACCCAGATTTTTGAAGGCGCCAATCAGATACAGAAAATGATTATCGGAAGGGAACTCAGCAAAATGTGAAATCAGGCAAGAACCAGGAGGCTATTTAGAAGTGGTTTCAAAACCCGTGTGGTGGGCAATCCGCCACCCCATTTTGATGGAGGACGTTTGAAAAAATGAATTTTGAATTAAACAAAGAACAGAAAATGATTATCGATGAGGTTCGAAAAATCGTGCGTGGCGAGATTGCGCCGCTTGCGGCTGAATTGGACAAAAAAGGCGGGTTTCCGGATCACGCTCACAAAGCATTTGCGGAAAACGATTTGCTCAATCCGCTTCTACCCGAGGAATATGACGGTGTCAACCTCTCTTATCTGATGTTTTCTCATATTCTCATTGAAGTCGGAAAGGCTTGCGCCTCTTCGGCTTTGCTTTTGATTGCCCAGGCCGACGGCATGTTGCCCATTCTTAGCGGCGGAAGCCCGGCTTTAAAAGAGAAATACCTTTCACGGTTGAAAGACGATTCAATGGTCCTCACCGCTCTGGCCGCTACGGAGCCAAATGCCGGATCGGACCTGCTCGGCATGGAAACCGGGGCGGTTCATAAAGGAGATAAATATATCATCAACGGCCAGAAATGTTTTATCACCAATGGCTCAGTGGCCGACTTTTTCGTGCTGTACGCCTACACCGATCCGGACAAAAGAGCAAAGGGCATCAGCGCGTTTGTCGTGGAAGAAAATTTTCCCGGTCTTTCGTATGGTAGAAACGAAGACAAGATGGGAATGAAAGGGTCGATCAACTCACAACTCTTTTTCAAAAACCTCGAAGTGCCGGATGAAAACCGCATCGGTGAAGAGGGAGAGGGATTTGCCAACCTGATGCAGGTTCTTGCATGCAGCCGGCTCTTCTGTGCTTCCCAGGCTGTCGGCATCGCCCAGGGTGCTCTGGAGGAGGCCGTCCAATACGCCCAAAATCGTGTTCAGTTCGGAAAACCCATCTCTGCGTTATCTCCGATTCAATTTATGATAGCCGACATGGCTGCGGCTGTTGAAGGGGCCCGGCTGATGACACTCCGGTCGGCCGCATTGTTTGACAGCGGTGAACTTGCCAAAGCGGCAAGCCAGGCTGCCATGGCCAAATTCGTCGCATCGGATACGGCCATGAAGGTCACCTGTGATGCCGTTCAGGTGATGGGCGGATACGGTTATATGAAGGATTACCCGGTGGAGCGCATGATGCGCGACGCCAAACTGACCCAGATTTATACCGGGACCAACCAGATTACGCGGCTGGTGGCGGGCAGATCCATTCTGGGCAGATAGACAGAGGGGTTCCTGCGAAGGGCGCGATCAGAGGGCGGAAGAACAGCTAAGGCTGTAATATTTATGGGCAGGTCTTGTTTCAAATCTCTTCGGTGTGCAGGCTGTTGAACAATGAATATTGCTCAAACAGCTTTATAAGCTCGTCTTTTAAGAGGTTGGCATTATCCATTGCCTTCAAGTATTCGGTCTTAAGAGAATTGATTGTATCCATGGCTGTTAAATACTCCTCACGGAATGTGATGACCCCCTTCTCAATATTTCTCTCATATTCATCTTTCAGTGAACTGAACCCGGTTTTCAGCGCTATTAAATACTCCTCTTTCACGGAACTCAGCTTTTCAAGGGCCTTTTCATATTCGCTTTTTAATCTGCCGGTCCCTTTCTCTCCAGCACACAGGTATTGCCCTTGCAGCTCCTGTAGCAATTCCTTTACGGATATAATCTTATCAATC